>JBDTPE010000027.1:0-12885 GCA_039932875.1 Betaproteobacteria bacterium
GAATGACCGGTCACGTTCGTCCGGAATCGTCGGTCACGATGCTCCGGAATACCCAATTGAAGTTAAGCTCCAGTGTCGAACTGCGCGCCGCCCTGGCCATCCGCAATGTCTCCAGCGGCGCCAACTTGTTTGTCATATGCCCGCCAATGAATCAGTCGACCATCTTTCGGATGAACCTATCGAGTATCGCGCACACTTTGAGGCAGCCTTCGCGTGCCCAAGAATTGGTGATGTCGATCGGCCAAACCTGATCGTGTGCGTCGACCTGCGGAGATGATTTGGCACTTTGATAGCAAGTGAAATCCCGACCGCGAAAATTAGCCCCGATGGTGTGCAAAAGCGCGATAAACACATGAAATACGGAACCGCATTGGTCGAACTTAACGAATTCGCGGGGTAGGCGACGGCTAAGTGCTTGATGAACCATGGGTTGACCCAAGGAAGACTTCACTACACGAGGCTTGCCGCGGTGACTTGTTTCGAGATGATTTTCGCCGGCGGCTACGCCGACAGGGTGAACCGCAAACGTTCACACCTATTCTGCAGCAACTCCCCAATCATGGCCAAATTATGGTCCAATCAGCGTTCGGCTATCGACCGCGGCCAGCCGCATTGAGGGGCCCACACAAATTAAAGCACTTGGCTTTATCGGGTGATGCTTGCCCACTGCCTACTATCGACCTCGCAAGTTGTTTTGAAAGCGATCCTAGTTGCGTTAGCGACGTTGAAATGAACATTCATGCTTTCTTGGGATACGCGCCAAGCTCCGCTAAACCCTAGAAGCAATCAGCGCTCTCGAAGAAGCATCCACTCAATATTCGAGACTCTCGAACCAACGGGAGTCCCGAATCGCCGCAATTCGTAAAGCTCGCCAACGTTTGCGTGACCGCGATTCGTTGACACTGCAGAACGGAAAAATTGCCCACAAAAATCGACAAGTTCCGGTGTGTAGTCGCTTGACTTCCCGTTTGGATAGCAAAAAGTGGTGCTACATCTTCCAAGTTCATTGACGATTTTGTCTCGACTACCAAGGATCTCTTTCTTTGCTTCTGCGACTGGTATTTGCGAAAGAATCGGGTGATTAATAGAATGGGCTCCAACTTCGAAACCCGAACTTGATAATTTTCTCGCCTGCTCCCAGTTCATAAGACGGTAATCGCCGTCTGTTGATATTTTGCCGGTGGTCACTTTCAACTGTGCGCCAAGTTCCTCAACTGCACCCAGGCATTTCTCATTTGGCATCCGCTTCAGTCCGGCCTTAATTATCTTAAGCGCCGCGCACTTCTCACCATAAGTACTTAATGGAAGAAGTCTATCTTCGTGCGGCACGCGTACGCAATTATCTTCTGTTCGATCCAAGATCATTTCCACTTTATCCGTCCACATCCACCGATCGGTCCCAATAAAACCGGTAGAAATAAAAAATGTCGCAGGTAAGCTAAAGTCTGCCAACGCAGGTGCAGCCTGGAGGAAATTGTTTTCGTATCCATCGTCGAACGTGATGGCAGTTGTGTTGCTCATCTCATTGCCTGCGCGCAAGCCCTCAATCATCTCGGTAAGGGAAATAACGAGTCGCAGACGTTTGAGTGCCTTTAACTGCAAAATAAATGCATCTAAGGGAATGTGCTTCTGTTCGCAATTGCGAAGCGTGCCTAACGCATTTCCCATTGAAACGCCGTGATACATAAGGATCATCGGCTTGCTCCGAATTTGAGCAACAGCCCAGTTGGTTACGCGCCTGCCAACCTTGCTATTTATGATGGGGTCTGCGATCAAGCTCATTGAAGTTTTATTTCGTCAAACGATTTCTAATATAGCTAACCATGGCACCAAGTGTCTATGCTTTCAGGCACGGCGAAAAGAACCAATATGCCGCAATAGGCCGTCGAGTACGAAATGGTGCGGCACATTTTGACATCTGAGTATTGCCATGAACACTTACGTTTCACCTCGACGGGGTCGCTATTGCGGCCCCGTTTCTCTTGAGTCACGTTGCCGGTCGCCACTCATTGCCAGAGTGTCATCTGCCCCAATCTTTCGCACACCTTTTCTTGATTACGCATGTACTTCCGAATCATTGCCTCATCCCGACCCAGCGTGGAACCGAAATATCCGCTCACACAGAATTGCTGTCCAACGAAGTTTTGTTTTCTCTCGCCATATACCTGCGCCAGATGAATCCCGCTTTTCCCTTTCATGTACCCCACACAGCGTCCTACGGCGAAATCACCATCAGCATATGTGCATGATCAGGCATCCGGCACCCTTCTTCGATCCGACTTTCTCTCTGCTTCGCTAAATCGCGAAACACTTCTATTAGATGTTTTCGCAATTCTCCATAAAGCACTTTTAAGAGACACTTGTGAATGAAAACAACGTGATATTTGCGCTCCCAATTCGTATGACTTTGGCAGCTCACGATTGAGAGTTTCCAAAGGTTGGCTCCCATAACTGTCAAACTACTTCTGCCACCCCGGCAGAGCCATCGGCTCCCTCTGATGCTAGGATGTTCTGTGAAATTTGGACGTGTATATCTTAACTACTGTGGAACTTAAACGCATTTCTCTTGCTTCCGCACATACTTCCAAATTTGCGGCCTCCAAAGTTTAGTCCTTTCTAAAGAAACTGGTCTCTCGAAATACCTCACTTACACAATCTTCAGCAGCAGAATTTCCTTATTCATGATTCAGGACCAACCTAGCTCTTACTCTCTCCCAATTGGAACCAACTTGGCGAGCCAGCGCTTCATCAATTGATAATCACTCGGAGTGAAGACGCCAATGATCGCGGCCGTGGTCAAGTAAACGACACTAAATACGAATCCAGAGACTGCTAAATTGACAAGTCCAGACCCTGTCAAGGAATGTGTTGGTTGCGCGAGGAGTACTCCAACTATCGAGGCCGCCAAAACTCGCAACAAATCCGGCAGTGGCAACAATCGCCTCAATGTCGTTCGAGTGAGTTTCAACACCACAACAAAAAATACCCCAACCAACAGATAAGTAGCAATTACCATCGCTAGGGCTGGACCATAGAAGCCGATCCATTTAAGCAATAAGTAACTCAGCGCCACTAGGACAATAGCATACGACAAAACAGCGTATAGATTGATCCGTGGCTTGCCGAAAATCTGCGGAATTGGACTGAGCACCAACATATGCAATGGAACGAGCCAGACATATATTTGGAACACTTGCACGCTCTCCGCATAGCGGTTGGTGAAAAGCAAGGTGATGAACTGCTCTGAATGAACCAATAGAAATACAAAACTTGGCAATACGATAATCGACAACTTGCGAACAGCTTCGCGCATTACCCGAACAACCTCAACGAGATTGCCGTCTCGCACTAGCGGAGGAAGTGATGCGCGCAAGACATTGGCAACAGATGCCTGAAAAATTACGTCCAAAGGAATCTCCAATATTCCCACGCTATAGATTGCATATTCGGCAGGCGTAAAGGCCGCAGCCATGATGCCTTTATTGAAGGTGGCAGCGATTAGACCGGTCAGCGACATTAGCGCCAGCGGGATACTGTAGCCAAGTTGCTCTAATGGAAATGCCATTCTTGACCAACCGGCAAACCGCATTCCCTCGCTACCGAAGAGATATGCGCCGCGCACAATGAAACGGACCAAGGAGTAGATTACGATTCCGGCAATCAGGCCAACAAATCCATACCCAAGAGCAAGCGGTGTCAACATTACGAACACTCGAAAAATGGTTTCGGCGACTTCGAGCCCCAAAGCGAGACGGTAGCGATTTTGCGCAATCAAGAAATGAATGGAATGCTCGCTGGCAATCATGAAAACGATGGATACCGCATAAACTTGCAACAGACCGACAATCGACGGGTTGTTAAGGGCCTCGGCAATATGTGAGGCGCCCAGGAATATGGCGGTCATGGCAATTACACCAGAAATACCGAGCATAAGTGTAGTCTGCGCCAACAGGCTTGGTAGGCGCTCAATTGAGACATGGTGGTAAAAATAGTAGACTGAAGTTGGTAGTCCCAAAACCATAATGCCCAACGAGGCATTCCCAATTAATACCAACTGCTGATATGTGCCGTAATCGGTTTGCGAGAGCAGCCTTACCAGTACCATGGGCATAACAAATCCCACCGCGTACTTGACCAAATTCGCGACGATTAGGAAACCAGCTTTATCAGAAAGGGAGATCAATAGAGGAAATCCGAGACGCGGAGCGCAAGGCAGCTGCGTCTAAACAGATTGTGGCGCTGCATCACGACAGAGTGAGTACCACAAAATAAATGACAGGCACCTCATGGCACAAACAAAACGCTATCGCGCACCTTTATATGAGAATTTTCGTGAGTTGCTGTTACTTCAATTCGGTGTGAAAAGCGCGGTCAATCCGATCCCAACAAAAATCTGACGCAAGACGCCGAAGTCGAGATTCCATACGGTCCAAATTCACGTAGTGCCGGAAACGAGTCTTAATGTTTGCCGCATGGATTCGTGGCTGCCCCGGATCGACTTCCCATGGATGCAAATAGAAAACTGCGGGCCGTCCCTCCTTTTCATTGAAAGTGCGAATTGCCCACTTTGAAACAAAATAGGGTGCCAATCGAAAATACCCCCCACCTCCTGCAGGCAGATTTCGCCCAAGGACGCGCAATGTCGTTATTGGAATCTCCACCAATCCATCGCGTGAGTTATACGGAAAACGCGGCGAGTCAGGATTTCCATAGTGATCGTGTTGTATGGGATAGACGCTGGAACTATAGCGATAGCCGGCTTCGGCGATGCTATCAAAAGCCCAAGGATTCTTGATCCCTATGGAAAAACTCGGAGCACGATACCCGATGACACGCACGCCAGCAATACTTTCTAGAATTCCCTTAGCACGGACAATGTCGTCTAAAAAGTCTGCGCGCTTCTGGTCTGTAGCGCGTAAGTGTGCGTAACCGTGCGATGCCAGTTCGTGCCCGGACGCGACGATTCGCCTCGTCAATGAAGGGTAACGCTCAGCAATCCAACCGAGCATAAAGAACGTCGCACGAGTTCCATGCTCGTCAAAGAGACTTAAGAGTAGATCCACATTGCGCTCGACTCGGCAGGGAGTTGACTCCCAGTGGTCTCGAGAAATATACGGGGCCATGGCGGAAACCTGAAAATAGTCTTCCACGTCAACACTCAGACCGTTGACGATTGTGCTGACCGATTGCGCTTCCATCTTCATAAGGGGCCCGAACTGGCGTGGCTCAAATCTGGCGGCGACGAAAACTCGCGAACTACCAACATGTGGGGCAATCAGCTTTCTGTTTCAGGATAGCTAATATCGCTCCAATTTTGGCAGTTTAGCATGGGCGTTCTGCGGAACTAATAACGCATATGCCATGAATCGATACACAAATATCGTATATTTTTCTTCAGAAAATTTTCATTCGTGCTGAATACACCGACTATGCCAATAGTTACATTTTTTTGTGCGTTCGACCCAGCCTATTTGATACGACTTGTCGAGTGCGCGTTGCGCTGCAATGCGGCACAGACTATACCGATCGCGCACAGTGTGTAGATACTCCAATCGTGTACTTTTGCGTCTAGCAATGCCCTAAAGAGAATTGAATAGAAACTAATCAATGTCCCGATTCTTGTGGCCTCCAGAATTGGTGGTCCAGTGCTTTCTGGTCGTCGATGCAGTTCACGTGCCAGGCTGACGGCAAAACAAGCAAAAGCTATAAACCCGATGAGGCCAGAGCCTGAGAAAATCTCTACGTACGTGTTGTGCGACACTTTGCCCTGCATGTCGTGACTGAGGTCGTAGTACTGTGCAGCATACTCTGGGAATCGGCGGCTACCCACCCCAAGAAATGGGTGAGCCCTTAACATGTTTAAACCGGCTTTCCAAAGTTCAATTCGGCCGGACTCGGCATCATCCGCTGTGTAATTACTTTGGTTCTCTGCTCGTTGTGCATATTGATATACGACTGCACCGGCGCCGACGAACAAAATGACTGGCAGCAGAAGTAGCCGACGCTTTCCTTGCATGCCAAACAATACAAGAAGGATTGATTCAACTACCAAGCCAATCATGCCGCCGCGCGATAGCGACATAAATATACCTGTGACACATCCGACTAATGACAATCCCAATAGACCGCGCAAAACAACACTACGTACTGCCCACATGTACATGAAAATGAATGGAACTATTTGGATTATGATGAAAGAGTAGTCGTTGTGATTTTCGTACATTCCGTATGCACCTGCACGACCCGTGCCTTGGTAACCACCATGATCTGGAACCGAGAAAATTCCATACGCGACAACGACCATGCCGCCAACAATCATTCCCCATACAAAACGTTTCAGTGAAACGGCATCATTCATTAGCAATATAGAAATTGCCACAAACATCGGGTACACATCCCAAAACGCAAATTCGTCGACCATACTCCAAATACCACCGTAGTAAACCGACGCAATTTGGACAACCACGAAAACGAGTAGCCAAACAAAAGTTGAGCTGTAAAATACCGACTGGCGAGAATAGGAAGACTTACGTGAAATCCCAACGAGCAAGGCAATCGCAGACGCCAATAGCATTGGGCGCAACCATGAAATCTCCGAGAATAGGATTCCGGGTTGCGCGAAGTTCAAGAATGAGTAGATAAAACTCAATATCAGTCCCCTCTGAAATCAAACTGTCAAAAGAAGACTGTTACGTAGAGGAGGCAAAGGCTGACAACAGAGCCTAGCCCGCCCGCGGTCGCCAAGTTGCCATCGCGTCACCACGCAAGAACTTGAACGTGGCAACTGCAAATGCCGCGTAGCTCATGACCAAATAGCTTGGCACCACTGTTACTCGTCGCATCCAACTTGGCGCTCTATTTATGAGGCCGATCAAAGCTATTCCATACACCGCCACATGGGCAAGCAATATAGCCTGGTAGAGCACGCTATTCATTGCGAGCATTGCATTGCATATCAATGCAATAAGCAAAAAAACAAATGCCATATATCGCAAAATCTTGTGTGAAAAAATACAGAAGGACGCAATTGGGTAATTAAATGGATTCAAGAGACGCCGCATATATGCCAGGCCCTGCAAGGCGCGTAAGGCGACTCTCACCCGCATTCGAAACTCAGATAAAGTCTGGGAATTTGCAATTTCACATGAGCTGGCACATGGGTCGAAAATTACGCGATGACCGCGAGCCATAACACTTAGTGGCAACACAAAATCCGTAATTAAATGATTGGGTGTATCCACGTAGAGTTCGCGTCGGATTGCGTCCGCTCCACCGTTCACGCCGATAACTGAACCAAATTTTGTCTCCAATTGCCGAAGGAAATTTTCATAGCGAATATATGAACCGGCACCCATACCACTTAGGTTTGTCCCTTCTGTTAGGTAATTCAACGCTCCCGTTACATAACCTACCTCGTGGTCGGAAAAATTGGACACTAGATTCCGAAGCGCATTCTTCTCAAACAGCGAGTTTGCATCGCTGAAAACAATGATCTTTCCAACGGCCTGGAGGACCGCTGCATTCAGTGCAGCTGCCTTTCCCTCGCGTCCTTCACGTCTGAGAAGTTGAACGCCTTGTTCAGCGAATCCACTTACAACGTCGTCTGTACCATCATTTGATCCATCAGAAATCACAATAATTTGGAGTTTTTCCTTTGGATAATTCTGGTCAAGTTTGTTCTGCACGGTTGCACCGATACAATCCACCTCATTGTAGGCAGGGATCAATACTGAAACCGTAGGTTCCCACTCGCGCCTAGATACTGATTTTGGCCAAATTGTACCCAATGCAAGAATTATGAGTGGGTAAATAGCATAAGGATATATCAGCAAGAAAATCGTTAGCCAGAACACGTATTCCATTGGTCAATACATTCAGGTCATTTGAAAACTAAGTCCGCACTCAGCGAGATTTATTGCGATAAGTTATTGTGCATTCTTGCCCGACTCTTATGCGCAATTCATGCACCCCATTGTAATTCATGGTTTTCAGCACCTTACCCCCAGTCGAGTCGATGAATTCAAAATCATCAGTCACATGAAGACTCACATCGGATTCCAAGACGGACAATTGTAGATACAAACATGAAATCTCATCATTGAGATTGACCGCATGAATAGCGCCCACAACTTGAATTATCGGACCAACACGTGTTCGCAATTTAGTCGTCAGTGTGTTTTCAATACCCTTTATTGCCAACCTGTCTTTCGTGCAGCAAACAAGGTCATGTACTGCATCCAACGAATAATATGTATGCGGTTGAGGTCCAACAACGTAATCAATCCAATTGGACGGGCAACCAACTTGGCCGTGCTCCGCGGCCTTCGCAATATTGTAGGCTTGACGCGCCGTTACGTAATGAATGCGGAACAATTTGCCATCATTGAATTGTTCATTGAGAACACGATGCATTTCAAATGCCTTTTCACCAAATAGCGCATCGAAATCTCGCTCCATTGCGCCATGTGCATGTAATTTTACGAACAGCCATTCAGGTTTGCCCTCTACGTGAATGTCGCAATCAAGCCATTTTGTAATTCGATCCGGTCGACCCCAATTTCGGGTGGTCAAGCTTGCATTTTCAATTCGTGGATGATCAGGCGCGTGCCAATTGATCCCGAGCGGACCCTGCATTAGGAAAAGTCCATCTTGATCCGACTTTCCAACCTGCGCGTTCTTCCCCCAATTGTGCGACTTGGGCCTTCGCGGATCTCCGGTCGCGTAATAAATGGAATTAATTTTTCGAGTCTGACACACATTGCCAGAGGGCATAGTGAAATCACCCCAGCAACCGAGGTCTTTCAGAATTGCCAGTTCATTATTCACGCCACAAAATTTTCCCCGACACGAATTCCCTAGCGCCCAGTCGCCATGAATAAAGCCAAAGGCAGGGCGAGGAGTTTCTCCTGATTCAAGCAGAAACCCCCAGCGCCTGTAACTATTGATTGTGTTGACCAAATCGTGGCGAAGCGATTTCTCCGTGTCATCTTGATGATGGTAATGTAATTCCACCTCCCCCAAGCCATCAAACACCATTTCTGACAGACTCGAAAGATGCCCTATCCCATGATGCGGTGGAAAGAACCACGTATGCAATGGGGACTTTCCAAAACTTGCTTGGCAACGCGCCTGAAACTTGGCATATTCCTGTCGCCAAACTTGAAGTCGATGGAACGCTTGATTCTTGTGTGTAACACCATGTTCAGGTTCGAAATGATCGCAAATCAAAAAAATGATATGCGTGAGTCTTTGCCGCCTCTTCAGTCGCCCATATATCCGTGAGAGCGAAGTTAGGACGTAAGTCGGCAACCAAAGGTCGAGTCGTCTATTGAATCTGCTAATCATGTCTCACATGCCAAATGTGCACTATGGTGTCCATTCGAAGGCCCCAATATCATATCCACGCCCTTGAGGACGACTTAGTAATGCATCAAAATCGGTCTTAACCAACGATTCTGCAGCGATCGAACCCGAATCGATCGCGGGGCTTCCCTTCCTTAGTCGTAAATTCTCGGCCCCTGGACTGACTGAAATGAAATGTGGATTCGCAGCCAAGCTATTTCTGCCTATGGGTGCTCCCTTCCCGCCAAACCACAAATTGTGAGATAGCGAACCAGGGACTGCATCAAATCCGACCGAGCCCCCAACATAGTTTCGACCTTCGCCGGGAACAACGATATTGTTCCTAATCTCGACTGCTCCATCAACTATATTCGCATCATTCATGAGGGCGGCCCTAACTCCGCCTTTGCCTAATCTGTCCGTCCGCATAATTGAATTATTGTATATTTTGGCGGCAATTAAGTTCTTACTATTGAAACGAATGCCTGCAATATCTGCGCCGATTATGATGTTGTTGTATATATTGATATTTGCTTCAACGCCATCTCCAATGTTTATGCCGTGTTTGCCAACATTGCGAATAAAATTATGGTGAATATTTGCATTGTTTGTGATTGGCGATGATGTGCTATGTGCCTGAATTCCATTTCCGCCAAAAATGTTTTCGATTCGGTTGTAAGCAACTTCGTAAGACCCCATCCCTTCCATATAGAAGCCGTGATTCTCAAAGCTCGTCAGTAAGTCGGGTTTGTCATGCACATCATGAACACTGTTACCGACCCAATATCCGCCCGCCCCTGCACCTGCCACTCCACCGCCCCTGCATTTTGTGTTGACTTGACAACTGATGCCTGTCATCTCATTGTTTACAATCCGCCAATGACTACCCGCTGGATTCGACGACGCACGTTGGACGTTGATCATGCCATCGTTAAATCCAGACTCAATCCTGAGATTTGCCACAGTCACCCATGCTCCACAGCCAAGTGCTTGGCGCGCACTATCGGCGGAACTAATACCGCCCCCACCTTGATTGTCACCAATCGAATTGGTGCGATCAATTAGGACATTCTCCCCGGGGTACCCCATAATTGTGATAGGCCCGGTATCTACTTTGCCGGTGGGTTCGCTTCCCGACTTATTTTGAACGCGCAGAAAGAATCCGTCCTTCGCTATATCTGTCCAAGTTCCTTCGCGCATAATGATGAAGTCGCCCGCATGAATTTGGCCCCACACTCCAGCCGTGGCGACCGTCTGAATACTCGATGAAGCAGGGCAACCGAACTTGCCATTGTTATTGATGAATGAGGTTTGAACGGTGCGAAATGGGCGCGCCACTGAACTTGGTAGGGCACTGGAATCATTACCAGTTAGGCTGACAAAGTAAATTGTTCCCGGGTTTACAGTGAAAGTGTGGTTTGTATTTGAAGAAGCTCCATTTACAACGATTTTCACCGGCAATGGGACGCCAGGCTTCGGGTTGCCAAGTCTCCCAATTTGAGCTGTAATCTGATCTATATCAGGTCTTCCTCTTGCCACGCCCGTGAATCGATAGTTGTCGACTTCCACATCGCCGATGTAAAGCCTAGTAGATTTACCTGCTCCGGCAATACCCAAATTCTTACCAAACACAGAAATATATATTCCTTTGTTATTTTCGCCTCCGCTATTGGGCCCAGATAGCACGTCCGTATAAAGGATAACAGGCGGTCCACTTTCATGCTCATTGGCGCGTACTCTACTGTCAATCAATATTATGAGCATTAAAACCGCCGAAAGCACACCTAGCGCGCTCCGGCATGATCGGCAGGAAACATACTCGCGAAAGAGTCTTCGTGGACTAACTATCTTCATCAAGTACGTGCGTCAAATCGCAAAAGGACTGGCGTGAGCGGCTAGGTCCGAAAATCTGTATTCAATTTATAGCAGCTTGATGCACTTAGAATATTTCCAAGTAAAAACTTGCAACTATGTTAGACGACATAGTCTATCCTGCAGACCTTGCATTTCGGACCACAACACTTTTGGACATCGGCCACAATGGTGGATGTTGACATGCCCCTACGTGGCGGCCCGCAACAATTTTTCCCACACCGCATACCCCAATCGAAAAATCAAATATTTTCGACTATTCGTGCGTCGACTGGGATCCACAGAGTTGTATTCCTAATTCGAAGTTTTGCAGGCAATGACTACCATTTTATTTGACAAGAACGGCAAGTGCCTTAGCATGGCAAACACTATTCTAAGTAGCAGTTCTTTTGCTGGCGAAAGTCCTTCGTATAGCTTCTTCTTGCGCAATTCTTTTTGATACATTGTTCGCTCTGCGAAAAAACGGACGTCATCAAATCCACATCGCCGCAACAACTGTGTCATCGCCTCCCGCGTAAAGTAAAATCGGTGCGCGCGGTAATAAATTTCCCGCCGAGGATCAAATCCCGAAAATTTCATTCGACCGATCGCACAAATTATTCTTCGAAGTAAGGTTCCTTCATCCGGTGTCTCAAGCAGCAAGATTCCACCCGCGGTAAGGTGTTGTTGGCAGACGCGAATTAGCGTCTCGGGATCTTCTACATGTTCAATCACATCCCAGAGCGCAATCGCACCGTAGTCTCTTGGTAACGAGTCATCCACTTGCAGGAGACCCTGAATGACAGGTAAATCGTACAGTCGGCGAGAGAGTGCGACTGCGTTTCCGGATGGCTCAAGTCCGGTAACTTCAAGTCCCGTTTTTGCGGCAACCGCCATGGATACGCCCGCGCCGCTACCAACGTCCAAAAAGCGCTTATTGGGAATGATTGCGAGAATTTTCTCAAAATAGCCTCTGTACTTCTTACTCAATTCCTCAATGACAACAGGATCTGCATAGATACTCTGATTGACTTCACTCCAGTATTCGTCAAATCCTGCTTGCACATCATCAACGATTTCCAGTGAACCGAGTCCGCACTTTCGGCAATGCGAAAGTGGGTATCGATTCTGTGCGGAGAATCCAGCATCAATCTTATTTTGGCTCCCACACGCGGGACAGGAAAAAGTCATACGGCCAAATCCATGCAGTTTGGTTAGGTCTTTTAGCACAATATCTAGGATACCTTTTGTGTATGGCAGTAAAAAGAGCCAACGTGCTCAATCTGCTCTTGTGGAGCGCGGAACTAGTGAAACTCAAAGGCACCCATCGAGAAGCACACCCCTTGCGGACGATCAATTAAATCGAAATCGTTGAGCACAATGCCTGCGACCGTGTTTGTTCCCGTACAGTACGCAGGACTACTTGTTGACTGAAGACGTAGATTTTCACTGCCCGGAGTTGTGGCGACGAACTGGGGATTGCCCGTCGCATTTGCGGTACCACTAAACGGTCCACCGCCGTTAAACCAAAGGTTGTTTGACATCTTTGTCGCTACAGCGGAAAAGCCAATCGTGCCTGATTGAAAAAGCCGCGCAGGGCCACCCGGGACGAAAATATTATTTCTAATTTCGAGTGAATTTACGGTCAGGGTACCGTCGTTCATCAATGCGCCACGTGGCGATCCAATTCCA
>JBDTPE010000028.1:0-12721 GCA_039932875.1 Betaproteobacteria bacterium
AGATATTCTGGAATGGACTATTTCCAGAAAGGCCACGGCCCCCTCATGCGGTTGACCGGCTTGAATGACTTGTTCATCAACTCGATTTGCACGCTTTATGTGACTAGGCAAATCACAAGTTAGGTCAACTTAAATGGCAATCGAACCCCGAGCGCGCCAATTTGGACATCCTTCTACAAAAATCGGCTTAGCTTGATATTCTCAAGTGGCGCTTTGTGGCTAAAATTTGGACATTTGTAGAATGGGAAATGGACATGTGCATGATTCACATGTCTTTTATAGAAGACTGAAAATCCTTGTGTCGGTGGTTCAATTCCGCCCCGGGCCACCAAATTGCCTTCCAACTGTATTCGGAAGCAAAAAAGCCGTTTCCCTTTCCGGGCCGCGGCTTTTTTATTTCCGAGGTTGGCGGCGGTGCGTCGCTACTACTTATCCTCCATCACCCAAACCCCATCCTAAGCACCTTTCGGCGGCGCCTTCTTCAACTTCAGGCAACGTTCGATATAGATATTCGAGAGTTTGTCGGCAGGGTTGGCGACGAGGGCTTCCTGGAACGCGCTGATCGCGGGATCCCATTTGCCACTGCGATATTTGGTCAATCCATCCTTGAAGTGGTTGACGACTTCCATCAGATTGGGGAAAGTCGCTTCGGTATGATGATCCAGCACCTCAAAAATAGCCACGGGCTTGGTTTTGCCTTTTACAACGACTAGATCAATCTCGCGTGTACGGTAGGTGCCACGTAATTTCCGGTGGGTAAATTCACTGATCAGAATGCTTGCTGCGTATTGCTTGCACGCTGACTCAAGCCTGGCAGCAAGATTCACGCCGTCGCCGATGATGGTGTAATCCACCCGCTTCTCGGACCCAATGTTGCCGGCAACAACGTCGTCGGTGTTGAGGCCGATACCGATATTGATTGGCTTCTTGCCTTCGTTAAGGCGGGTTATATTCCACGCGGCAAGGCTTCGAATCATTGCGACTGACGTACGCACGGCGCGGTCTTCGTCGTCATCGTGTCCGAACGGAATACCAAAGGCCGCCATGATTGCATCGCCAATGAATTTGTCGAGAAAGCCGCCTTCTTTTTTGAGGCAACCATCCATGATCTGGAAATACTCATTGAGCATACTCACCGTGGCGTGCGGCCCGAGTTCCTCGGTAAGCGTGGTGAAGCCGCGGATATCGGAAAACAACACCGTCGCCATGACGCTCTTGCCACTCAACATATCCGGACCACCTGCGATTACCTGATCGGCAATAGATTGATCCATGTACCGCGCCATGGTCGACTTCAAACGCTTTTCGCCCGAGATGTCTTCGATCATGATCATCGAGCCAAGCTGCTTTTGATCGACGCTGACCAGCGGCGTCACCGTCGTATTGACTGACAACTTTTCGCCACCGAATTCGAGATCAGCACCCATGCTGAGCTCTTGGGTATGCGTCTCGCCGACTCGTTTGAGCTTGTCGAGAACCCAGGCATTTGGCCCAGCAAAAAACGAGCTTGCCGGTTTGTTCAACACGTCGATTGCCGCCATGCGAAAAATCCGCAAACCGGCCGCGTTGCAGGTGACGATCTTGTCGGCTTCATCAAGGGTCAGTACGCAGCTCGACATCGATTCCAGCACGCTCTCGTTGTAGTTCTTCATGTTCTGCACGTCGGCGAACAAGTTGGCGTTTTCCAGCGCGATGGAGATTTGTGCGGTGAATGCCTTCAGACGGGATTCGTCCTCGCTCGTAAATGGGCCGCCGCGCTTGTTCAGTACCTGCGTGGAGCCAATAATCTTGCCGCTGTGATTGGTAATCGGCACACACAGAATAGAGCGGGTGAAGTAGCCGGTCCGCTTGTCGAAGGCCGGGCTGAATCGCAGATCAGCATAAGCGTAGGGAATGTTGATCGTCTTGCCAGTAGTGAACACAGCCCCAGCGATACCTTCCGTATTCGGTAACCTGATCTGCATCGCAGATAGGCCCTGACCAAGCTCTGACCACAGCTCGCCAGACTTTTCGTCGTTGAGGAACAGAGTGGAGCGCTCGGCATCGAGCATGCGTGTCGCCTCGCCCATTACCTTGTTCAGCAGTGAGCCGATTTTAATGTCCGAGGTTACCGAAGAGACGATATCCATGAACTCCAATTCTTGAGCGCGCACGCGTTTCATGCGCTCGATGAACTGTGCGCTTTGCAGTGCCAACGTGCTCTGCCGGTTCATCGCCGTCAGCAAATCCAAATCATGTTGTGTGAATTTTCCGTTGCGCTTGTTGAGCATGTCGACGACACCAATGACCTCATTCTTGGCTGTAAGGATGGGCACACAAAGCATCGTACGCGTGACGAAGCCCGATTCCTCATCAACAGATTGACTGAAGTGCTTGTTCGAGTAGGCATCATCAACAATTACACTCTCACCGGTCGTAAAGACGTGGCCGGTGACGCCGGTTGTATTGAGTATGCGAATTTCGCGATGAAAGCCACCATGAACAATGCGCGAGTACAGCTCGTTGGTGGTCGGGTCGTTCAGGAACAATGTTCCGCGTTCGGCGTCCAGTTCGGCCATGGCGATTTCGATAAACGCGGCGAGCGCTTCATCTAGCGATTCCATTTCGGCCATCTTTTGCGAGAGGCCGAGCAGAAGTTCAAGGTTACGCAGCCGAGCCTTCAAGTCAGCCTTTGATTCGACGATGTCGCCACCCTCAGATTCTGCCAATGCGCTAGCCTTGGCTTTGCTAGCGGCTATCGATTTACTTTTTTCATCGTTTTTCATCTTATGTCCTCATGCCGCTGGATTCAAGCGATTCGCGCAATGCAATCACCGTCGCTTCCAGCTGTTTAATTTCGCCTCTTGCGGCACGGACTTGTGTCCGTGTAATCTGCTCTTGCTCTTGGCGCTGTTGTAGTACCGTGTCTCTAAGCGCAGCGACGGTCAGTTCCAATTGCCTGACTTGCTGTTTGGCGGCGACTGCTGACTCACGAATCGCAGTTTCCTTGTCTCCTCGCGCAGTCTCAATTGCAACACGCAGTGCTGATGCCGTTTCTCTGAGTTGCGAATTTTCGTTGTTTGCCGTGTTGACGGCTTTACGCAAGGCGGCGTCACGTTCTTCTCGCTCTGTTTCCAGTGATTCGCGCAAGGCTGCCGCGGTAGATTTGAGTTGGATGATTTCCTGATTGGCCGCTACCACTGCCGCGCGAACGGCTCTCTCCCTATCGCTCCGCTCGGCCTCCAAGGTATCGCGCAGCGCCGCCGCCGTGGCCTTTAGCTGTGCACTTTCACGGTTTGCGTTTACCGCTGCTTCGCGCACAATTTTTTCGCGTTCTTGTTTTCCCGCTTCCAGCGCTTCACGCAGTGCTGCCGAGGTTGATTTGAGCTGCGCAATTTCCTGGTTCGCATTCACGACCGCTTCGCGCACCGCCTTTTCACGTTCGTTGCGTTCGACCTCCAATGCGTGTCGGAGTGCACCGGATGTCGATTTCAACTGCGCAATTTCACCGTTTGCGCCTATTACCGCGTCGTGAACGGCTTTTTCGCGCGCATAGCGCTCGGCTTCCAGCGCACTGCGCAGGGTAATGGCAGTCGCTTTGAGTTGCGTCATTTCCTTGGTCGCTGCTGTCGCAGCCTGGCGAAGCGCAGTTTCTTTGTCAGTGCGCGACTCTTCCAGCGCAGTACGCAATGCCGATGCGGCAGACTTGACCTGCATTGATTCCTGATGCGCCGATACTTGTGCAGCTTGAACGCCTCGCTCCTTGTCGTCACGCGCCTGTTCCAGCGCGTCGCGAAGCGCCGAAATGGTTAACTTCAGGTCGCGAATTTCCAGCGTCGCGAGTTGGTCTTGTGTCGGCTGTTGCGATGTCTTGGATTGATCCATGATGGCTCAAATGATATGCGAAAACTGTCGGACCACTAACCCTTGCACTCAAAAGTTAACAAATCCTGCGCTAACGCCACATATCTGGATGCGCATTGAGCTAGACGCACCTGCTGGATACAAGTTCAATACTAGTGCGGCTTAGCATCCAAAAATGCCTGAAGAAGCGCGCCGTTATTAGACTTTCTTCCCAGGTACTGCGAGTCTGCCATTCTCACTTTGCTATAATTCATGGTTTCCGCATCGCACCCCCTTTTCTTCTTTCCTAGGACTTCCCATGGCCAAAATCAAAGTCAAAAACCCCATCGTTGAAATGGATGGCGATGAAATGACACGCATCATCTGGCAGATGATTCGTGAAAGACTCATTCTTCCTTACCTCGATGTCGACCTCAAATACTTCGATCTGGGCATGGAGCATCGCGATGCGACCGACGACAAAGTCACTGTCGATTCAGCCATGGCGACCAAGCAGTACGGCGTAGCCGTTAAATGCGCAACCATCACGCCCGACGAAGCGCGCGTCAAGGAATTCAACCTGAAGCAGATGTGGAAAAGTCCGAACGGCACCATCCGCAACATTCTCGATGGCACCATTTTCCGTGAGCCGATCATCTGCAAAAACGTGCCGCGTCTGGTGAGCCATTGGGATAAGCCGGTGGTCGTGGCCCGTCACGGCTTTGGTGATCAATATCGCGCTACCGACTTCCAGTTTCCTGGTGCCGGCACACTGACAATGACCTTCAAGCCCGCCGATGGCAGTGCACCCATCGAACGCGAAGTATTCAAGGCGCCTGCTGCTGGTATTGCGCTGGCGATGTACAACCTCGACGAATCGATCAGGGGTTTTGCCCGCGCCTGTTTCACCTATGGACTGGAGCGCAATTACGCAGTGTACCTGTCCACCAAAAACACCATCCTGAAAGTCTATGACGGTCGCTTCAAAAATATTTTCCAGGAAATTTACGACGCTGAGTTCGCCGCCAGATTCGATGCCGCCAAGCTGACCTATGAACATCGCCTGATTGACGATATGGTCGCTTCCAATCTGAAATGGAGCGGCGGCTATTTATGGGCCTGTAAAAACTATGACGGTGATGTGCAATCGGATACCGTTGCCCAAGGCTACGGTTCACTGGGGCTGATGACCTCAGTGCTGATGTCGCCAGATGGCAAGACGGTCGAGGCCGAAGCTGCACACGGCACCGTGACCCGCCATTACCGAATGCACCAGCAAGGTAAACCAACTTCGACCAATCCGATCGCATCGATCTATGCTTGGACGCGTGGTTTGATTTTCCGCGGCAAGATGGATGGCACGCCGGATGTCGTCAAGTTCGCTGAGACACTCGAAAAAGTCTGCGTTGACGTAGTGGAGTCCGGCAGAATGACCAAGGATCTGGCCATCCTGATTCGTCCCGACCATCCTTATCTGACGACCGAAGAGTTCCTGGCAGCCGTCGATAGCGAAATGCAAATCCGCATGCGCTAGTCAGCTTTTCCGATTGCAGTGCGAATGAACATGAAAACGGCTTCCAGATTGGAAGCCGTTTTTTGCATTGTGCGAACCGACGTCGTCAGTAGCGTATCGGTAAATTCTGGTCGAGGATGGTGATCGATTTCCGCTGCACGTCGATATAGCCCTGATCCATCAAGTCATGCAAAGTGCGATTGACCATCTCGCGTGATGCGCCGACCATACCGGCCAGATCTTTCTGCGTGAACGGTTCGCCGACCACCATGCGGCCATTGGAGAGAATCGCCAGTTCAAGCAGCGTCCGCGAGACCCGTGAAGAAATATCCATCAAGGCCAGCGTGCTGATTTTTCGGTCCGCGTCGCGCAAGCGCTTGGCCAGTGTTTCCAATACCCGCTTTGCGATGTCCGGCGAATCCTCCATCGCCCGCTGCAACGCCTTGTAAGACAGCGTCTGTAAATGGCAACGCTCAATGGCGGCCACGCTGGCACTGCGCGGCTCCATATCCAGCATTGGCAACTCGCCAAAAAAGTCCCCTGCCGAAAGTGTTTTGAGGATGACCTCGCGCTCACCTTCGGTCATGTACACCTTTACCTGCCCCGAGGCAATCACAAAAAAAGAATCTGCAACGTCGCCCTGCCGTACGACGATGTCACCCTTTTCGTACACACGCCACGCGGCATGCGCGCCGACGCTGGCGAGCTGAAGCTGCGAGAGTGACTGAAACAAAGGGATTGCATTTAGCATGACGGTATTTGCGGATAGTTCAGGAACGTGAGGTCGTGGGCCTCATCCAACGGTCGATTATCCGCCGAAGCGTATGGAGCCGCTGATGGAAAAAATGTTCGGCGTCCGGTACGACAATTACAGCGATATCTCGTGGTCGTGCCCAGTTGAGCGAATCCGCAAGCGGTACCGTGTCATCTTTTTCGCCATGGATCAGCAGCGTGGATGCAGGTGCGACGCCACCGCTCTTTACATTTTGCCAATGCGCCATGCGCGAAAAACCCGGTGCCACCAGAATCATCTCTTCGCAGTGTAGCTGCTCGCTGGCGGCAAGTGTGACAGCAGCGCCAAACGAAAAGCCCGACAGCCACAGTGGCAATCCAGGATGCACGCGTCCCGCATAAGCCGCGACGGTCAGCAGATCGGCGGCCTCGCCGCGCCCGTCATCGTGTGCGCCCTGAGTCCCACCAACGCCGCGAAAATTGAACCGATACGTCGCCGCACCGGCATCGAACAACGCCCGCGCCAGTGTTGTGGTCACCTTGTTATCCATGCTGCCGCCAAACAGTGGATGTGGATGCGCGACGACTGCGACGGCAACCGGTGCACGCGTCTCGCTCACATGCGCGGCGATTTCAATCGCGCCGGCCTCACCGGAAATAATCGACTTGCTGACGGGAAACGCGCTGGCCATAAACCTATATTTTCAAACGTTCAACCACACGTCCATTTTGAATGTGTTCTGAAATAATTTCGTCGATATCGGTTTTGTCGACATAGGTGTACCAGACATCGTCCGGATAAACCACCAGCACCGGGCCCTCCGAACAACGGTCGAGACAACCGGCAAGATTGATGCGCACCTTGCCCTTGCCATTCAGGTTAAGCTTCTTGATTCGTTCCTTGGCATAGGCGCGGATCCCCTCCGCGTCGTGTTGATTGCAGCATTCGCTGCCATCATCGCGCTGGTTGACGCAGAAAAATACGTGGTGCTGATAAAAGCTCATAGGATCAGACATTTCTGTTAAGTACCAATAGTTTAGTGTGGCTCGTGGCGCGTAACAAACAACGATGCAAGAAATAGTACCGCCAGCAACGGCCAGATTTCGTTGATCCAGCGCGTCAGGCTGGCAAAATTGACCAGCTGTCCATGTGGCCAATAAAACAGGCGTAACGTTTCATCGAAGGCGCCGTAGCTACTCGTTATTTTGGCCATCAGGCCGCCGGCAAATACGAACAGCGTCGCGCAGAAGGCGCGCCAGCGGAAACGCAACCGCACGAAATAGGCCGCCAGGATCAAACCCGATGTCAAGCCGATGACACGTGCTGGCGCCATCCAGTCGATCATTTGCGGTGCTTTGAGCATCATCGCCGCCATCGCGATCTTGAGTACCAGGCCGCCAGCAAGCAGCATCAGTATGTTTAGCATCACCGCGGGTTTGGGCGGCATCAGCAAGGCGACGAACAACACGAACCCGCAAACGTTGAACATGATGCACGCCGCCTGCGGCAGCAACACTGGCGGATCATAGGCGTGGGCGCTGCCCGCATTGAGCGGGTTGGCAATATTGCCAGCCTCAAAAAAAGGTATTGCCGGGTTGAGCTGCGCAAACACCCACAGCGCGAGCAGTATCAAGCCCCAGCCGGTCATATCGCCAGGAGAAAAATGCCGGTGTCGCCAGTGGCGCCAGGTGGCAATCAACAACCTGCCCGGCGCCGCCAGCACCAGGGCCGCGCCCAGCGCCGCACCGAAAGTGTTTGCAAAAAGATCGATTGCCGATGAAACGCGGCCAGGCAGGAAAGCCTGCAGTAATTCAAAGCCAAGCGAAACAGCAGCGCATGCAGCCACTGTCGAGCACCAAATTTTCACGCTGCTGGCCAACTTCAATGATCCGTAGTGTGAGCGTTGCCGCAATACTGATGCCAGCATCGCCCCCAGTGGCGCATAGGCGGCGATATTGATCAGCACATCAAATGCAATGACGTAACGGGGAGAAGCGAACAGCGTAAACGCCTCCGGCCAGCGCCAGCCAAAAAATGGATTCAGACTCGCGTAGGCCAATATGCATAGATAAGTCAGCAGCGCGCCGCGGTCGGCGCGCATCATGCGCGTTCGCGTCGAGCTCAAATCTGTGTCTGTTGCAGCGGACGTGCCAGTGGCCAACATGTGGTTTCCAGATTGTGAGGCAATGATCGGTTCAGCCGACCATCACTAACTCTTTAAGGTAGCGTTCAGCATTTTCAACGTAGTGAGTAGATATCCAGCGTATGCGTGCGACCTCTTCATCGCCAAGCTGGCGAATCACTCGTCCGGGTGAGCCCATCACCAGCGAGCGATCTGGAATCACCTTACCCTCCGGAATCAATGAGTTGGCCCCGATCAGGCAATCGCGACCGATTACCGCACGGTTGAGGATAACCGCCTTGATGCCGATCAGCGAGCCCTCTTTCACGCTACAGCCATGCAACATCACCATATGGCCCACGCTCACGTTTTTTTCCAACGTCAACGGCACGCCTTCGTCGGTATGCAGGACCGAGCCGTCCTGAATGTTGACGTTCTCGCCAATGGTGATGGTGTCATTGTCCCCGCGGATGACAACATTCCACCATACGTTGGCGTTGATCCCCAGCACCACATCACCGATAACCGTGGCATTTGGTGCGACATAGTTATTGCCCAATAGCCGTGGTTTCTTGTCGCCAAGGTTGTAGATCATCAGATACTCACAAGGTTAGGGGTAAAGCGGTTTTTCGAGGATCACGATATCTTCGATGTACGGAGCGTATTTCGGTTTGATCTCGCCGGTGTCGATGAAGCCGACTTTGCGCCAGAACGTTAGCGCATCAGTGTTGTTGCCGACTACACCCACCCGCAGTCTATCGATGCCCGGCCAGCTGCGCGACAGCGTCTCAATGTGTGCTACTGCGGCACGCCCGCACCCATCACGCCGCCATTCGGGGGCAAACAACAGCAAGCCGATCATGGCCTTGTTCGGCGCGTTCCATCCGTGCAGGATTCCGCCACCGCCGATCATGGTATCGCCCATGAAAAAACCAAGAGGAAACAGGTCATTCAGCGTATGGCCATCCGGTACCGAGGTAAAGAACTCGTCAACGTGCGCGTGCGTGGGCGCCGCACCTTCTACGAGCAAATGGTAATCGGTTGCCGCGTGCAGCAGCGTATTCACCGAGTGGCGATTGTCCAATGTGTCCGAGAGAATGCGCATGGAAATGGCATCAGAGATCATGTCGCTGATTGTAGCGGTGCGTAGAACGCGGCACACACTAACTAAACACTAGCACTGGAGCGGCTCGCAGACCAAAAATACTTGAAACGCCTCGTCAATGCTGGACTTTGCGCTTCCCGGATAGTTAACATCCTTTTCCTCGTCCGTCGTCCCAGCGAAGGTATAGGCCCAATCCGAACACTGATCGGCCTTTTACTGAAAACAATGAGTGAGGTTGGAAGGACTGGATTCCAGCTTTCGCTGGAATGAAGTTACTTTTAAACGCAAACTATTTTGGTGGCCGGATCAATCAATCCCGAACGTCAACTCCCACCGCTCGCGCACCGCCGTTGACCCCTAAAGATCATCAACACGCTTCGGCCAACTCGCTTTGAGCAGACGCGACAGCGCGCGATCGGCCAAGAGCCTGCCGCCGGTCTGGCAAACCGGGCAATAGTTGCATTCGTTTTCGGCATATACGATGCGCTGTACCAAGGTGCCACACACCGGGCATGGCTGCTTGAACTTGCCGTGTACGGCCATCTCGGGCCGAAATGCCGTGACCCTTTCAGGAAATACCCCAGCGGCTTCTGCGCGTAGCCGCGAAAGCCACTCCTCCATGACTTCCCGCATGGCCGCATGCAGGCGCACTACCTCAGGCGTGGCGAGTTTCCGGCTAAGAGCAAATGGTGAGAGCTTCGCCCGATGCAAAATTTCGTCTGAATAGGCATTACCGATGCCGCTGAAGGAGCGTGGATCAGTCAGGGCGCGTTTGAGCGTGTGATTCTCGCTCTGTAGCTGGGAAACAAACTCGTTCAATGTGCAGGTCAACGGGTCGATCCCGCCCGGATCATGTGCCGCCAGTGCCTCCTTGCCGCGCAATACATGCAGCGAAGCGCGCCGCTTGGTGCCCGCCTCGGTCACCACCAATGACCCGCGATCAAATTCAAATCGCGCCATCACCAGCTTGGTGTGCGGCACCTTGCTACCAAGTGCAAACCATTTGAAACGGCCCGCGATCATCAGGTGAATCACGGCAAACAGATCACCCTCAAAACACAGCACGACGCGCTTGCCCAATCGTTCGACGCATTGCAAACGGTTGCCTTCCAACGCGCTGACCGGTGGATCAAAAGTACGCAGCAGGAAGACATTGGGCAGCAGCACTTTGTTCAGAACTGCACCTTCGAGCAAACGCGCGATCGATTCGGCGTATACAGTGATGTCAGGGAGTTCCGGCATGAATACGTTTTTTCAGCGTTTGCCTGAAACCCGCGAAACAGCCACGACAGACAAACTACATCTGCTTGAACAGATGCGAAAATGGACGGCTGACCGTGAGATTTTCCTTGCGTCCCTTCACCCTCACCGTCGCCTGGCCACGAAAGTCACGCGTCACCGTGTCAATCGCGGTGGCATTGACGATCGTCGAGCGATGAATCTGCCAGAATTTTTCGGCGTCGATGCCGTCGAGAATTTCCTTGATCGGCGTTTTGATCAGCGCATCGAATTCCTTGGTTGCCACCAGTGTGTATTTTTCGTCGGATTGAAAAAACAGCACGTCTTCAATCGGGATCAGCCGCAGATTGGAGCCGATATTGGCCTTGATCCATTTCAGTTTTTCGCTCTGCGGATTGAGCTTGGCCGAAATATGCGCCACCAGCGCTTCCAGATTTTGCGGCGGCGGTGCAGGCACAATCGACAGACGCTCTTTGAGCCGCTCAACTGCCGCCTTGAGGCGCTCATCGCTGTATGGTTTTAGTATGTAATCGATGGCGCCGGATTCAAATGCCTCCACCGCGTATTGATCGAAGGCGGTCACGAACACCACATGACACCGCAACTCGCGATTGGCCGCCAGACTCTTGGCGACTTCCACGCCGGTCATCTCCGGCATCTGGATATCCAGAAACGCCAGTTGCGGCTGATGCTCGCCAATAGCCTCCAGTGCAGCCTCGCCGTCGCCTACATCCGCGACGATTTGGAGTTCTGGCCAGAGTTTGCCGAGCTTGGATTTGAGCTGGGCTCTGAGGATCGGTTCGTCCTCGGCAATGATCGCGGTAATGGTCATATATGATTTTTCTAGCAGGTTGGCTTCGCTATTATGCCGCCACTATTTGACGGGTGAGTTATCGATGCCCGACTTGTTGCGCTTGCGCCACCAGAACCAGTAAATGGCGAACAGTACGACTGCAAACGGCGCGAGTGCCGGCACCAGCGAGATGAGAATCATCACCGCAGCAAATATGACCACGCCGACAATCACAAACCCAAGGCCGTAAATCACTGCGACGACAATTGCAGCCACCAGCGCGGCTACACCGAACCCGATCAGCAGACCGACCGATCCCAGCGCCATGCCTTCCAGCCCACCTAGGCGCGATGCACCCATATGCACTGGCAGCCAGCCGGTATAGAGCGCGACCAACCCCACTAAAAACAGCGTTGCAAGCACCGCCATCACAGTGACAAATACGACGGACAGGATTCTGGTCCAGACGCTATGGGTTTTGGCGGCGGCCCCCCAGGCGCGGCGCCAGCCCGTCCTGGGCGCCTCGGAAGCGGCGATCGATTGCCCTGAGGCAATCGGTGAAGCTGCCTGCTGCGCGGCGAGGGTCGCGGGAAGCTCCACGGTGGCGACAACACCCTTCGGCTCATTGGATTGGATCGAAAAGCGTGCCTTGTCACCATACAGCGCTGAGAGGCGTTCGCGCAAATTGGACAGCCCCACGCCGCCACCTGCTTGAATCGGCGCATCAGAAAGGCCCCGGCCGGTGTCCTTTACCTGCAATTGGATACGGTCGCCGTCGGCGGTAAACATGCGCGCAACGACCACGTCGATACGACCGCCTTCGCGCTGCGGTTCCAGTCCGTGTTTGATCGCGTTTTCGACCAGCGAGGGCAGCATCATCGGCGGGAACGGCACCGTTAACAGCTCTTCGGGCACATCGATGCCGAACTCCAGCCTGGCACCCATGCGCATTTTGAGGATGTTGAGATAGGCACGCACCCGTTCAACTTCCTGTCCCACGGTGGAAGTGTTCTCGCGCATCTTCGGCAGAGAGGCGCGCAGATATTGGATCAGGTGCCCGACCATCTGATTGGCCGCTGGCGGATCGACTTCGGTTAGCGCCTGCACATTGGCCAACGTGTTGTACAGAAAGTGCGGCTCCACCTGCGCCTGCAGCGCCTGCAAACGCGCTTCCGTCACCTGCCGATTGACGTTGCTGATTTCAGCTTCTTCAGTCTTCTTGTCGGCGAGCGCCAGCGCACGCCTTGAGCGGCCAATGTAGTACTTGGCAATAATCAGCACGATGAACAGCGGGATGAAGCTCAAGATGAGGGCGGAACCTACACCGATGCGCCAAACGTCGCCTGCCACCTTTGCGCGTATATCGTCGCGAAACTCAGGTGCCAACGGCGCCA
>JBDTPE010000029.1:0-12342 GCA_039932875.1 Betaproteobacteria bacterium
TATGAAATTCGCATCAAGCAGCTATACCACGACCGGGAAGAAGTGACTGGCTTTTGCCGGTTGGTGCCGCGTTCTGAACGTTAATCCGCGAATTTTCCTCTAACGTGGAGAAGTCGCCGATATCAAAGGCGCTATCTACTGGGCCGCGAGTTCGCTTCGCGTCGCGCTCTGGCATTTTGGTCGTCGCGCTCGAGCTGCTCAAGATAGCGCTTCTGGCGATCCACCTCGGCTTTTGCGCGCTGAAGATTGGCGGCCTCTTCATAGCGTTGCCGATTTTCTTCCATTACGTGGCGCTGCGCATCGTTGGCCATCTGCCAACGATCCTCATAACTGCCACGAGACGAACCATAGTTCGACGACGAAGAGTAGCTTGGCGTTTGACGGGGCGCGTTGCGTTCATCGACGACGTACTGTTTGTTCTGGATGTCCGCTGACCGTATTTGATTGGACTCCTGACGCAGCTTGTCGTCGACTTCGCGCTGCGCGCGCAACTCATCCAGAAGTCGCTGTTTTTCAGCGACACGTTTTGCTTCGACTTCTTGAAACCGGCGCTCCTCTTGCTGTGCCGCAACCACGCGTTCTCGTTCCAACCGTTGGCGAGTCTGCTCGCGATCATATTGCCAATAGAGACCGCCGCCAACTGCGCCAATGACGCAAAGCGCGACCCAAGTAAGGGGCATGGCCAGCAATCCCGACGCAGTGCCTGTCTTTGGCGCGCGGCTGGCCATCAATGACGCATCGTAGCGGTCGCGACTTGCGGCGGAGGTCAGCACGTTAGTGGCGGCCTTCAATTGCGCCAGTTTCGCATCACGCTCCAAGGACGAAAGTGAGGTATCGGCGTTCAGCTGATCCAGTGCTACCTTCGCAACGCGTCGAATGGTGGCGTCGGTATCGCTTTGGCGAACACCGAGAATTTCATAGTGGGTGCGGGACATAAAAGGTACGCTTTAGAATCGAATTGGCAAAATTATAAAGGCAAACGTGGCAGCCATTGACGTAATCCAGACTGGTTTCGACAACACTTTGTCGACAGGCTTGCCTAGGTTAGTCGCAACCAATCAATTCTTGCTCGCCTCATAGCGGGCTTTGTTTTCGGCGTTTGGCGGATACAAGCCGGGAAGTGACGCGCCATTGAGTACTTCCTGCATGATCCAGTTTTCGATTCGCTCTTGTTCGGGCGCCATGGCGACGATTTCACCCAGCAACGCCTGCGGAATGAGGACCGCGCCATCGCTATCGGCGACGACGACGTCATCCGGAAACACTGCCACACCGCCGCACCCGATCGGTTCCTGCCAATTCACAAACGTCAGCCCCGCGACCGAAGGCGGTGCGGCAGCGCCCTGACACCAGACCGGCAAATTGGTACCCAACACGCCGGCGACGTCGCGAACCACCCCATCCGTAATGAGCGCCGTTACGCCGCGTTTTTGCATGCGCGCGCACAGGATGTCCCCAAAAATACCGGCGTCGGTCACACCCATAGCATCCACGACGGTAATGCAGCCTTCAGGCATCGCTTCGATTGCCGCTCTTGTGGAGATCGGCTTGGACCAGGATTCCGGTGTTGCGAGATCCTCCCGGGCAGGTACAAAGCGCAACGTAAATGCGCGTCCGACGAGTCGTGGCTGGTCCGCACGCAGCGGCTTGGTGCCGCGCATCCAGACGTTTCGCAGGCCCTTTTTCAGCAAAAGCGTCGTAACGGTCGCGGTCGTGACCTTTGATAGCGTTTCAATTATTTCGGGATCTAGCGTCATGACTATTCTTTCGCAAAGGGAAAATGGGCATTCTTGCAGTGTTCTAGACTAAGGGAAAAACGCCTGGCAACAGTAACTTTGGCGTAGATTGTTTATCGGCGCCCCTTTCGGACGCTTTTTACTCCGGAAGGCACGCCAACTGGCGTACTTCATTTCCGAGAAGCAAAAAAGGTATTACCTCGACATTTTCCAACACTACCTGTTTCTGCGCTAAAACTGTTCAACCAAGGGCAACGCCATCCTTGGCCCCGATGACACTTGTGTTCGAATATCATTCACTAAGTTACATCGGCGCGATGTCGTGCTTGCATGCAGTTTCGAACTTTCGCGACGGCATAAATTGAGGAAACAAGAAATGGCGATGCCAACATTAAATGACTGGTTTTTCTGGGCAATTCTGTCAGCAGTATTCGCCGCTCTCACAGCGATATTTGCCAAGATTGGTCTGGCTGGGGTGGATTCAGATTTTGCAACGCTGATCCGCACGGCGGTCATCATCGTTGTGCTGTCCCTATTCGTTTTCTTTGCCGGCAAGTGGAGCGATCCGTTTCAACTGAGTCGGAAGACCTGGCTGTTTTTGACCCTGTCCGGGCTCGCTACGGGCGCTTCCTGGGTTTGCTACTTTCGCGCGCTCAAGGTTGGCGATGCATCAAAGGTCGCGCCGATCGACAAATTGAGCCTTGTACTGGTGGCTGTATTTGCGTTCTGGTTTCTTGACGAACGTCCCAATGTCCGGGAGTGGATTGGCATCCTGATGGTCGGTGGCGGCGTACTTGTTCTCGCGTTCAAGCGATAGGCGTCGCGGGTACTTATTTTCTTTGCGGCTGTTGAACGGGCAACTTTGCCGGATAAATTCGCAGAAAGGCGTCGACCGCTTTTTTGACGTGATTATCGCGTTGCTTTTTTGTCACGTTGTCGCTGTCGCCGCAAGCGGCCCTGGTACGCATGTGCCCCTGTACGAGTGTGAGGAAATGTTCCGCTGCAAGTTCAGTGTCGTTAATGGCTAGTTTTTGAGCCAACTTTAATCCGGCGAAATATTCTTCTAGTCGCTGCAAAAATTCGTTCAGTCCATTCAGCAATACGGCGTCACGGACCGACGGAAATTTAGGTCCTTCGTGAATGGCGAGCCGAAAAATTGCCAGCGCATCGGCTGAAAGCATGTGATTTAGTATGCGTTTTGCCACCCCAAGCAGTTCAGCCTCCACGTCGGCAGCCGGTGCCTCGGCATTGACGATATCGGCAAACAACGTGGCCGCACGGCGATTCATGACCGCGACAAATAGTTCGTCTTTTGTGCCGAACGCGGCGTAGAGGGTTGTCAGCGAACCGCCAGCCACACGCACAATCTCGTTGACACTGGTGCCCGCAAATCCGCGCGCGAGAAAGAGCGTTTCGGCCGCTTCTACGAAGCGCTGACATCGGCTTTCCAACTGTGCGTCGCGCTTGTTGGCGCATTTTTGCCCCGTGGGGGCGGCATGAGCGTCCGACTCGGTCATCGATTAATTCTTTGCCGAACTTGTTGGTAACCAGCCACCGCCGAGCGACTTCATGAAGTCAATCGAATAGCCCAATTGGGCTTGCCGATTGCGTACCAGAGCCAGTTCAGCGTCGTTAGCCGTTCGCTGGGCATCGAGCACATCCAGGTACGGCGAATAGCCTGAGGCATAACGCAGTTGTGCAAGTTCCAGCGAGTTGCGCGCGGCACCCACCCTTGTTTGTAAGGCGCCTTCCGTGACGGCGGACTGATTGACGTTGGTAATCGCGTCGGCGACTTCGCGAAAGGCGATGGCCACAGTCTTTTGATAGGCGAACAGCGATTGCCGCTGTCGCGCTTCCACCTGGTCGAGTTTCGAAAGGTTTCGACCGGCATCAAAAATCGGCAAGGCCAACCCGAAGCCGGCCGACCAGATTCGGCCGCCGCTGCTGAGCAGGCTTTCAAGCGCAGCACTTTGACCGCCGTAGTTACCGGTAAGCGAAAACGTAGGGAACAACGCCGCTTTGGCCACCCCAATTTGCGCGTTGGCTGCAATCAGACTTTGTTCGGCGGCACGCACGTCCGGACGGCGGTCAAGCAGGGCCGATGGTAAACCGCCAGGCGGCGCAGGGGGTATGGGTAGCGACTGCAGGTTGCCGCGCGGCAATTCTAGCCTGGCATTGAGCGTGAGTAGTGCCAGTAGATGCAAAGCGATGGCACGCTGACGTTCGAGCTCGTTGATTTGCGATGCGATATCCGCACGTGTGCCGATGGCCAGATTCAAATCCAGGTCCGATGCAAGTCCTGCTGCCGCACGACTTCGCGCGACGTCAAGGGACTCATCCCGCGTTTTCAGACTGCTCTCAAGTACGGTCAATTGCGCATCCAAGGAGCGCAGCGTGAAATATCCTTGCACGGTGGTTCCGACCAGCGTCAACTGAACCACGTCGCGACCATAGGTGCTTGCCAGCACTTGGGCGCGCGCCGCTTCGGTCGCGCGGCGCAGTTTTCCCCAAAAATCGAGTTCAAAGGATGTCGATACAGCCAAGCGCCGGTCATCGCGTATCAGAGGCGGTAGATTCGGGGTTGCTGCGACCGAACTGACGCGGGATCGTGTCGCACCTGCACCCAGATCGATCTCAGGAAAAATACTCGAACTGGCCTGCCCGAGTAGCGCCTCAGCTTCTTCAATCTGTGCGGCAGCGATCTTGATGTCAGAGTTTTGCTTGATCGCTTCAACCACCAGCGTATTTAGGGTGCTATCGCCATAGAGTGTCCACCAGTCGGTTCCAATGGACTGCTGTACGGCCTTGACGATTTCCGGATAGGCGGCGGGAAGCGCGAACTGCGGCCGCTGGTAGTCAGGGCCGACTGCACAGCCGGTGACCAGCATGCCAAGTGTCAGCAAGGGCAGGGTTCTAGCGAATTTCATCGCTCTTGCCCTCCCAGCGGCGTCACTTGTGCCATTTGTTGCGCGGGTGAACCGGGCTTCCTTCGGGATCGGCTGGCCACGACAAAGAACAGTGGAATGAATAGTGTGGCGACGAACGTGGCAATGATCATGCCGCCGAATACTCCGGTACCCATGGATTTTCTGGCGCTAGCACCTGCGCCACCGGCGAACACCAGCGGCACGACACCAAGTACAAATGCCAGCGAGGTCATGATGATTGGGCGAAAACGAAGCCTTGCCGCCTGAAGAGCGGCATCGACCGGTGACATTCCTTCCAGATAAGCTTGCTGAGCGAATTCAACGATCAGAATCGCATTTTTAGCGGCGAGCCCGATCAGCACGACTAATCCGATCTGAAAGTAAATATCGTTTTCCATACCGCGCAGCGTGACGAAGGCCAACGCACCAGCAACCGCGAAGGGTACCGCGAGCAACACCGACAAAGGCAGTAGCCAACGTTCGTAAAGCGCGGCCAGAATCAGGAACACCATAACGATGGCGAACACGAACGCATAAATCGACGAACTGCTGGCGCGCTTCTCCTGAAACGCCTGTCCGGTCCAGGCGATCTGGTAACCCTCAGGCAGATTTGCAGTTGCAACACTCTCAACCGCGTGAATTGCGTCGCCGGAACTCACCCCTGGCTTGCCAGCACCCAAAACCTTGGCGGCGAGAAATCCGTTGTAGCGATCAAGCTGTTCCGGGCCGGTCAAGTTGGATATGGTGATGACCGCTTTCAACGGGATCATTTCACCCGTCGTGGCAGAGCGCACAAAGACGTTACCCAGATCTTCAGGTTTAGCGCGATATTTCGAGTCAGCCTGCAGATTAACCCGATAGGTGCGGCCATATTTGTTGAAGTCGTTCACGTATAACGTGCCCATGGTGCTCTGCAGGGCATCGAATACGTCTGATACTGGCACCCCCAGTGCGATCGATTTTTCACGATCTACTTCGACCTTCAACTGCGGTGTGGTGGGCCGATAGAACGAGTTGACGCTGGTCAGAGACGGATGCTTGGCCAGATCAGCCATAAAGGATTGCGTGACTTCAGACAGGCGCTTGGCATCGGTACTGGTACGACTTTGCACGTACACCTCAAAACCGCCAGCCTGGCCGATGCCGCGAATCGTTGGCGGATTGAACGCGAACGCAATGCCATCTTTGAGCGTTGCCCCTTTGCGGGTGATCTCTGCCGCCACCTGCATGGCCGATTGCCCACGGTCTTCCCAGCTCTTAAGTGGAATGAACATGGTCGCTGCATTGGTCTTGTTGCCCCCGCCGATCAGGTCGAAGCCGTTGATGACCAGCACATTTTCAACGGCGGGTATTTCGCTGATCATCCCCTGCATGATTTTGGTGGTTTTCAACGTGCGCTCCAGCGTTGCGCCATCCGGAAGTTGCACCGAGCCGTAGAGAATGCCCTGATCTTCGGGCGGAACGAAGCTGCCTGGCATGCGCATGAACAGCACGACAGCCATGGCGATGATCGCCAGAAACACCAGGATCGCACCGAGCCGACGCCTTAGCGTAAGGCCAACGGTGCCGAGGAATTTTGCTGTCAGCCAGCTAAAGCCGCGATTGAAAGGCCGGAAGAGCTTGGAATCGTGGTCAGCGCTTTTTAACAGGATGGCGCACAGCGCGGGCGTTAGCGTGAGCGCCATGAACCCTGAGATGGCCACTGAAAATGCCACCGTCAATGCGAATTGTCGGTACATTGACCCCGCGATACCTCCCAAAAACGCAACCGGCACGAATACCGCACACAATACCAGCACGATCGCGACTACCGCGCCGGACACTTCGCGCATAGCCTCAACGGCCGCTTCGAAGGGGGGCATCTTGTGGTCTCGCATCAATCGTTCCACGTTTTCCAGCACCACGATCGCATCATCAACGACGATGCCAATTGACAATACCATCGCAAACATCGTCAGCGTGTTAATTGAGAACCCGACCATCCATAGTCCGGCAAAGGTACCAATCAATGAGATAGGCACGACGATGACTGGAATCAGCGTCGCACGCACAGTTTGCAGGAAGAGAAACACGACCAGTATCACCAGCACAGCCGCCTCAAAGATAGTGATGACGACTTCTTTGATCGATGACTGCACAAATTTCGTTGTATCAAAAGGAATTGCGTATTGCACACCTTCCGGAAATGCCACTTTGAGCTCTTCCATGCGTTTGCGGACGGCATTGGCAGTGTCAAGTGCGTTCGCACCAGACTGTAGAAACACACCCATACCAATATTGGGCTTGCCGTTGAGCGAATTAGATGTGTCGTAATTCAGCGCGCCCAACTCGATGCGGGCTATGTCCTTGAGTCGCAACACCCCATTGGGTCCGCTGGATCGCACCACGATTTCACCGAACTCTTCGGCTTCGATCAGGCGGCCCGTTGCGGTCACGGTGTAGACGATACTTTGGCCGGGCAACGCAGGCTCGGCACCGATCTTTCCAGCGGCGTACTGGTTATTCTGTGTTCGGACGGCTGCGGCGACATCATTCGGTGTGATACCCAGTTGTGCCATCTTGTCAGGCTTCAGCCAAACGCGCATCGAATAGTCGCGCGCGCCGAATACAGTTACGTCGCCAACTCCAGGCAGACGCTTGAGTTCATCGACCAGGTTGATCGACGTGTAGTTTGACAAGTAGAGCGTATCGAATCTCAGGTCAGGCGACAACAATGCAACCACCACCAAAATATCATTGGAGCGCTTTTGTACCGTCACGCCACTGCGGCGAACTTCTTCTGGCAGTCGCGGTAGCGCCAGTTGCACCTTGTTGTTCAGATTGAATACCGCTTGGTCGACGTTGGTACCGACCTCAAAGGTTGCCGTGATCGAGACCGAGCCGTTGGAGGAGGAGCTGGAACTGTAGAACGCCAGTTTCTCAACGCTCGGCAGCTGCTCCTCAATCGGTGCCGCCACAGTCCTGGCCAGCGTTTCTGCACTCGCGCCTGGATATGAAGTCGTGATGGTGACGGTAGGGGGGGCAATTTCAGGATAGACCGCAATCGGCAACAGCGTCGCTGCGATCAAACCAGCGATCACGATGACAATCGCGATGACACCCGCAAAAATAGGGCGTTCAATGAAGAACCGTGAATTCATGATGCCGCTCAGTTCTTCTTGTCAGCGGTCGTGGTCGCGGCAGCGGCAGCAGCAGGTGCGGGCGTCGTCGGCGCCTCCACCCGCACTAACGTTCCCGGCCGAAGCTTGATCAAGTTATCGACAATAACTTTGTCACCAGCCTTGAGGCCGGCATCTATTACCCAATCACGCCCCGCCCATGGTCCGGCCTCCACTTTTTGACGAACCGCTTTTGAGTCGGGGCCTACAATCCAGACGAATCGGCCCTGATCGTTTTGAGTCACCGCACTTTGTGGCACAACGATGGCGTCTCGCCGACCGAGAATTAATTGCGTTCTCACAAACTGCCCTGGAAGAAGTGCCAGGTCTGGATTGGCGACCTCAGCACGAAGTTGTACTGTTCCCAGACGGCTATCCACGGTAGAACCGGCAAAATTTAGCTTCCCCTTATTTGGATATTCGCTGTCATCATTCATCAACAGACGCACTTCGGCGCGTTTGCTGGCATTTGCGCGCAGTAGCGCATGTTCGGACTCGGATAGCGAAAACCGAACCCACAACGGATCGGTTTGCGTGAGCGTGGTGAGTAAACTGCTATCCGTTCCGGCAGTGACCAAGCTACCCTCAGAACGTTGTGAGCGTCCGGTCACGCCGGCAATGGGTGACGTAACTTCGGTGTAAGAAAGGTTTAGCTCGGCGTCGCGCACGCGCGCCTCCGAGGATAAAATCGCCGCCTCGACCTGCTTGAGATTGGTTGAAGAATCGTCAGCTTCACGTTGGCTGATGGCGCGCTTGGCCACCAGGGGAAGCAGGCGGGCGTTGTCGCGCTGCGCCTGTTCAAGCTTGGCGCGATCCTGATTCAAGGCCGCCCTTGCTTGCGCAAGCGCTGACTCGAACGGGACACGTTCAATGCGATACAACGGAGCATTAGCGCGAACGATTTCACCTTCCGTATAAAGCTGCTTCTGCACAATACCGCTGACCCGCGCTCTCACCTCTACTTCCTTTGAGCCCTCTGTTCGGCCTACAGCATCGACGATGATGGGCACCGGCTTCGGCGTAACCACGATGGCCGCCACTGCCAGCGCAGGCGGCGCGGCCTTTGTCGCGTCGTTGGAGTCCGCCTTGGAACACGCCGCCAGGAGCGCCACAGAGAGCATGGCGATGAACGTAACGCGGGATAGAGTTTGCACAGTTGAAGGAAGCGGTGTCATGGTGGTGGGAAGGCTGAATGAATTGAGAGGCAGGCTTTGCATAGGTGGATACTTTGCGACATTGGGAGATGCGCGAACGGACAAACTTTCGTGTAGCGAATACTACACGAAGCCTGCAAAAGATGAAATGTCAGGCAACACTGGCGCGCGGCAGAGTTATCGAACGCGATGAAATACACATCGTCGCGCTAGCCGACGCCCCGAATCGCCAGGCAAAGTTTGTTAGCGGCCTACGGCAAATAGCACGGCGTTGTTGATCGAGTACACCGCGCCATCCGCCCCTATCGCCGTTGGTGTGTACGACTGCGCGGTCCCGCTGTTGAGACGAATGCGTTCGGTGAATTGATTGACCGAAAGTTCCCAGCGATAGAGGTAGCCATCTTCGCTGTTGACCAATACCGATTTTGTGAGCGGGTCGACGGCGGCGGTATTGATGCACCACTCCATCACGCCGCCGGGATAGCCGGGGTCGGCTGTGGGCCCCAGCATGGTGAGGACCTCTTTCATGACCGGCACACCGGTATTGGCGTTGATCTGCGTTTGATTAGGGTCGAGGATGGCGATGCGATTTTTGCCGTCGCCGGTGCCTACGCCACCGTAATTATTGTATTTGCTCAACAAAAGATAACTTGAGTTTCCGCTGTAGCCCGGCACCATCGCACGCGGCACCACCGAGGCGGTGTCATCCCAGCCAAATGCACCGGGCGTCTTTACTTGAGAGAGACTGGCATCGTAATGCAGCATCCAGCCGGTGAAATTGTGCGAAGGCGGATTCGATTCGAGTACGCCGAAGTACACGTCCCCATCGGGACCGACCATGGGTGAGGCGGTGCCGTTGTCGTTGATCCAGGCGGCAATGTTTGTATTGGGGTCGGTCAAGCGGACTTTGCTGCGCGTCGCCAGAGTTGTGCTGTCTAGCGCCAGCAGATAGCCGCTGGACCAGATGGGAGTTTCGGGTGTATTGACCGCAACGTAAACCGTGCGGCCATCGAGCGATAACGCCGGTGCGCTATTGGTGGCGACCTTCTGTATCATCGCGTCGCCCGCTGCCGAAGCAGCGCCAACCCAAGTGCCGCGCCCATCTGTACCCACGCGCGCGATGCCGCTGACCAAATTTGCCGGGTTTGCCGCGTTGACGATGAAGCCGAAATAAATATTGCCCGCGCTGTCGGCTGTCAGCGGCGTGTTGATAATGACATTCTGGTCATACACGCTGCGGGATGCATTGTAGGCATCGGCGCCGTAGAAAAATGCGGTTTGCAGTGCTGCGTTGACGCTGTCTGCATCGTCACGGTAAAGCAATTTGCCGCCCGCACCAGCTGCGTAAAGCCTATTGCTCGAGGTCAACGTAAGGTTATAGCTTGGCGCCCAGCTTTGCTGTGTGGGCAGGACGTAATCGCTGGCGGCGGTCCACAGCGTCGCACCATTAGTGCCGTTGCGCGCCTCGATGCGGAAGTTGCCGGATGCCGTGGTCTTGACCGGCACGATCACGGTGTTCTTTTGCGTGATGACGGGCGAGCCGTAGTGGATGAATAATGCGGTGCCCGAATATTGCGGTGCCAGATCGACAGCCATTTGCCAGATCAGGCGCGTGAGCGGCTGTGTGGCAATGGCACCGACAGCAGAGTGCTGTGCGTCGCGGCCAAAGCCCCACCAGGCAGGTCCGGTAACCGTGGGCTGTATAACCGGTGGTGTCTCGGGTACTGGCGTGGAGCTGCTTCCGCCGCCACACGAGACAAGCTGAAAGAATATTGCGAGTACGCCGATGACAGCGGCGCGACGACGGGGGTCGGAAAATTTATGGCGCATATGCGCATTGTACAAAATAGGGCAGCGTGACGATTTCCTGATCGTGCTCGGTTTGCATATCTAGGGATGCGGTGCGAACATGAATTCGCAAAACACTAGTATTGGCAAGGTTCGCAGGCCGAAATTACTCGGAGAGGCCCGTGTAGTGGCGATCCGTGAAATTTGGAGAACGGTTTTTCAACGAAGGGAGAGCCAGTTTATTTCGTACTATTAGAAACAATTCACGCGACCCCATTGTTACTCTGCAACGCACAAGGCGGAACCACAAGTGTATTCCCAACTTTTTGCGCAGTGACGCGTGCTAAAACGGAATGTATGCCATTGTCACTATCTCTCGCCCACTTTTAGTTGCCGTAGCGCAAATTGGCGGTGATAGCGGCAAACAGAACAAAATTCATCGCGTATCATGGATTTGTCGGCTCGCGTGGCTTTACAGTACCGCCCTCGAATCGCGTCCAAATAAGCCAGCTAGTCGCGCTTCTCATCATGGATTACCTCGTTTTGGCTGATAGCCAACAATGTGAGGCAACGATACTCCCCGACTACTACCTTTGAAAACCATTGATGTGAGTCAGTTCGGCACTCTGATTTCCCTTGACGAATCAAAGGCTTTCGCGTAACTTTCGCCGTGCAGTCGCATTCGCAGTGTATGCAGTTAATTTGTGCCGAAGTACTCGCTCGTAACTAGAGTCCGATTCTTTGTACCATTTACGCTACCTGATGTTAGTAAGGCTGCCTTTCCGCTGGGGAGTTTCCCGGTGTTTATTTTTAAGGAATTTACATGAGTACAGGTACCGTTAAATGGTTTAACGACGCTAAAGGTTTTGGTTTCATTACGCCGGACGGCGGTGGCGAAGATCTTTTCGCACACTTCTCCGCGATTGAAGGCAATGGCTTTAAGTCGCTGAAGGAAAACCAAAAGGTTTCTTTCGAAATCACGACCGGCCCTAAGGGCAAGCAAGCTACCGCCATCAAGCCGCTGTAATTAGCTTTCGCAGTAGAATAAAAAACGGCAGCCCTAGGGTTGCCGTTTTTTATTGCGCGAAAGACGCTGGTGAGGCAAATTTCCAATACCATTCAGCCAAAATCGAGACTGCGCAAGAATCGGTTGATCGCGTCTCTTGATTGCGGTTCACTCAGCGTCGGTGCGTGGCCTCGACCCTCAATATTCAGCGCAATCAACTGCGGCAATCTTCGGCACATTTCCGTTAGGGTCTCTACTGAGAGAATGTCCGAATCCTGACCACGAATCACCAACAGTGGCTTGCCAACCGCCATGTCGAACAACGGCCACAAGTTGGGGGCGGCAGTGCCGGTCGCCAGACCAAGAGCAATAGCTGGATCGTAATCCAGTACCGGCACTTGCCCTTCCTGAATATAAACGTCGCGCGCCATCGCCTGCCAGTCACTCTCGGTGAAATCAGGGAATGCAGCAGCGTTGGTGGTAGCGGTCTGATGTGCAGCCTCTACCCAACTCTTCGCCGGTACAGTCTTGCCAACGTAAGTCGCGATTCTGCTCACGCCGCGCGGATCCACT
>JBDTPE010000030.1:0-12149 GCA_039932875.1 Betaproteobacteria bacterium
TCGGATATCTCAAATCTGCAAAGCGTACTGGTCATTGGTTCCAGCTTGCGCAAAGAGCAACCGTTGATTGCGAATCGTCTGCGCCAAGCGGCAAAGAAAGGTTTGCAACTCAACATTGTCCATGTCGCGGATGATGAGTTGTTGATGAAAGTCGCGAATGCTGCGGTCGTTGCGCCGTCTGGTCTGCCTGCGGCACTGGCTGCAGTGGCGAAAGCGCTCGCTGGATTCAAAGAGAGCGCAATTGCACCGACTCTGACAGGGTTGGTCAACGCCGCCGCCGAGTCGCCCGAGACGACCGCCATTGCCAAAAGCCTTGCCGACAACGCAAAGAATGCAACGTTGCTTGGCAATCTTGCCCAGCATCACCCTGACGCAACGATTCTCCACGCACTCGCGCAAGAGATTGCTCGCTTGTCAGGAGGCACATTTGGCTTTCTCGGCGAGGCAGCAAACAGTGTAGGCGCAGCAGCAATTGGTGCGATGCCCGGAAACGATGGACTGTGTGCACAGGGGATGGTCGCCAAGCCGCGTAAAGCCTATGTTTTAGTCGGCGTAGAGCCCAGTGTGGATTGCTACGACCCAGTCAAGACCATGGCCGCGTTGAAAGCTGCTGAACTCGTTGTTTCGCTATCGATATTCAAGGGTGACATTGCCGAATATGCGACGGTCGCATTGCCAATCGTGCCATTCACCGAAACCGCAGGTTCATTTGTAAATACGGAAGGCACAGTTCAATCCTTCAATGGTGTCGTCAAGCCGCTTGGTGAAGCGCGCCCCGCCTGGAAAGTTCTGCGCGTGCTTGGCAACCTGCTCGATCTTCCTGGGTTCGATCAGGAGAGCGTTACGGCGATTCGAACGGAAATCGCCCCCGACCTGCAAGCATTCGTGAATGCCAAATTGAACAATGCGATTGCAGTTACGAATGTCGCGATCGATAAATCGCCTGCGGGTATTGAGCGAGTCGGAGAAGTGCCAATCTATGCCAGTGACGCTCTGGTGCGTCGAGCAGCCAGTTTGCAAAAGACGGTCGACGCAAAAAATGCGCGGCATATTTTTGTAGCAAGTGATGTCGCCGAAAATCAGGGTATCGTCGATGGCGCGGAGGTAAGGGTTACGCAGGGCGGCGCATCAGTGATTTTGTCCGCCAAAGTGGACCGTCGATTAGTCGCAGGCTGCGTGCGCGTTGCTTCCGCTTTGCACGAAACGTCAGCATTAGGCCCGATGTTCGGCACGGTGACGCTGGAAAAAATCGCCATGGCCGCAGCGGCCGAATAACGAGGCGAACAGACATCAAAATGGACGCACTCGTACAAACGCTTAACCAGGGATTCATCACTACCTTGGGGTCGACCTGGGGGCCACCTGCCTGGGCACTGACCAAGGCGCTCGTCATGGTGGTGATGGTGGTTGTGCCATTGCTGCTGTTTGTACTCTATTTCCAGTTGGTTGAACGCTGGGTCATCGGCTGGATGCAGGTACGCCGCGGCCCGAATCGGGTCGGTCCCTTTGGATTGTTACAACCGATAGCGGATGCCATCAAGCTGTTTCTCAAAGAGCAAATTGTGCCCAGCGGTGCAAACCGGGCGCTGTTTCTGGTGGCGCCTGCGTTGTCGGTTGCGCCGGCAATGGCGGTCTGGGGCGTCATACCATTCACGCCAAACTGGGTAGTGGCAAACGTTGACGCTGGATTGCTGGTGGTATTGGCCATGACTTCAATGGGCGTCTACGGGGTCATCATTGCCGGTTGGGCGTCGAATTCTAAATACGCATTTATCGGCGCCATGCGCTCGGCTGCACAGGTGGTGAGTTACGAGATTGCCATGGGATTTGCACTTGTCGGTGGCTTGATGGCTGCGCAAACGATGAACCTTACGCAAGTCATTGCGCGGCAGGACGGTCCATACGGTATGTTGGAATGGTTTTTTCTGCCGTGTTTCCCACTGTTCATCATCCACTTCATTGCCGGCGTGGCCGAAACCAATCGCCATCCGTTTGACGTTGCCGAAGGCGAATCGGAAATTGTCGCTGGCCCGTTGGTTGAATATTCCGGCATGACCTGGTCGCTGTTTTTCCTCGCCGAATACGCAAACATGCTGTTGGTGGCGACGATATCTACCATTCTGTTCATGGGTGGATGGCTGTCACCGTTTCCGCGTGCGATCGCGCTCTTAGGAGAGCCCGGCATCTGGTGGATGATTATCAAGATGATGTCGCTGATGATGATCTTTGTCTGGATTCGCGCTTCTTTCCCGCGGTATCGCTACGACCAGATCATGCGGCTGGGATGGAAGATTTTCATCCCGATTACGATTGTGTGGATCGTCGTAGTGGGATTGATGATGATGGAGCCGATCAACAATCTGCCCATCATTAACTGGTGGTTCGGGAAATGACCATGCTGACTAGAACCAAAGAACTTATTGGCAGCATGATGCTGTGGGAGTTGCTGCAGGGATTGCGATTGACCGGCCGGCACTTGTTCGCCCGCAAGATCACTGTGCAGTTTCCAGAGGAAAAGACGCCGCAGTCGCCGCGCTTCCGTGGCCTGCATGCCTTGCGACGCTACCCGAACGGTGAAGAACGCTGCATTGCCTGCAAGCTTTGCGAGGCTGTCTGTCCGGCGCTGGCCATTACCATTGAATCCGAAGCTCGCGATGACGGCACGCGTCGCACGACGCGCTACGACATCGATCTGACCAAGTGCATTTTTTGCGGTTTCTGCGAAGAGTCTTGCCCGGTGGATTCAATCGTTGAAACGCATTTGTTGGAGTATCACGGCGAAAAGCGCGGCGACCTCTACTACACCAAGCCGATGCTGTTGGCCATCGGCGACAAATACGAAGATGAAATTGCCAAGCGGCGCCTTGAAGATGCACCCTATAGATAAGTGATTGAACGAAGGCGATTGCATGCATCGCTTCAGCACCTAAGACCAAAACAAAAATGACATTCCAGACCATTGTTTTTTACGTGTTTGCTTCGACGCTGATCATTTCTGCGTTAGTGGTTATCACCGCCAGGAACCCGGTGCACGCCGCATTGTTTCTGGTGTTGTCATTCTGCAGCGCTGCCGCACTTTGGCTGTTGCTTTACGCAGAGTTTCTGGCGCTTGCGCTGATACTCGTTTATGTCGGAGCGGTGATGGTGTTGTTCCTGTTTGTCGTGATGATGCTCGACATCAACTTCGACAAATTGCGCGAGGGCTTTTGGAAGTACCTGCCGGTTGCGGCTACTGTGGCGATATTGATGGTAGTGCAGATGGTCCTGCTGCTTTTTGACCGCAGCATGCGTTTGGTCGGTGCGGTTTCGCCGGGTGCGCCAGCGGCAGGAGTTTCAAATACCAAAGAGCTTGGCCGTGTTCTGTATACCGATTATTTCCTGCCGTTCGAATTGGCCGCCGTAATTTTGTTGGTGGCGATCGTCGCGGCGATAGCATTGACCTTGCGTGGTCGCAAAGAGGTGAAGACGCAAGTCGTCGGCGATCAGGTGCGCGTGAAGAGTAGCGACCGGTTGAAGATCATTTCGATGGCGGCAGAAAAGGACGAGCCGCCAACGCCAGTTTCGCCACCAGCCGCATGAGACAGCAACGGGGAGAAAAAAGTTGATTACGCTGTCACATTACCTTGGTTTGTCGGCAATCATTTTTGCAATTTCAATTGCAGGAATTTTCCTGAATAGAAAAAACATCATTATTCTGTTGATGGCCATTGAGTTGATGCTGTTGGCGGTCAACATGAACTTCATCGCCTTCTCCCACTACCTGAACGACTTGTCGGGTCAGGTATTCGTGTTCTTCATTTTGACGGTCGCTGCCGCCGAATCAGCAATAGGGCTCGCGATTCTGGTCGTGCTGTTCCGCAACCTGAAGTCGATCAATGTCGATGACATTGGTAGTTTGAAGGGTTGATAAGTATGCTCGGACTAAGAACCAGTATCCACGAGCTTCTTCAAGGCTTTTACCTCGAAGAGCCGCGCCAATTGGACATTTACGTCGCCATGTCTCATATGAATGTGCCGCAATGATTGAAAACAAACTAGCCCTGTTAGCCATTCCGCTTTTGCCGCTCGCCGGTGCGGTTCTTGCTGGTTTCTTTGGTCCAAAGCTAGGCCGTGCGTTCGCTCATAGCATCACTATTTTCGGTGTCCTGGCCGCATTCATTTTGTCTTGTTTGGTGTTTCAGGACGTACAGGCCGGCAAGACTTTTAACCAAGGCATTTACACCTGGCTGGTCACCGACGGCATCAAGCTAGAGGTCGGGTTCATGATCGACTCTCTCACCGTGATGATGATGCTGGTCGTCACGTTTGTGTCGCTGATGGTGCACGTCTACACCATCGGCTATATGGCGGATGACGACGGCTATACGCGCTTCTTTGGCTATATCTCCCTGTTTACGTTCGCCATGCTGATGCTGGTGATGGCCAACAATTTCGTGCAACTGTTTTTTGGTTGGGAAGCGGTTGGTCTGGTCTCGTATTTGCTTATTGGCTTCTGGTTCAAACGGCCAACTGCGATTTACGCAAACCTGAAAGCGTTCCTTGTAAATCGCGTGGGCGACTTTGGCTTTCTGCTGGGTATCGGTCTGATCTTCGCTTACATGGGTTCGCTTGATTACGTCACCGTATTCAATGCCGCACCGATATTCAAGGAAACGCTGGTGACTTTGCTGCCAGATACCGCTTGGTCGTTGTTGACGGTGATTTGTATTTGCCTATTCATCGGTGCGATGGGCAAGTCCGCGCAATTCCCATTACATGTCTGGCTACCGGACTCGATGGAAGGGCCGACGCCAATTTCGGCGCTGATTCACGCAGCGACGATGGTAACGGCTGGCATATTCATGGTTGCGCGCATGTCGCCGTTATTCGAAATGTCGCAAGCGGCGCTGTCGTTTGTGCTGGTGATTGGCGCCATCACGGCGTTCTTTATGGCGCTGATTGCGATTGTCCAGTACGACATCAAACGCGTAGTTGCTTACTCAACACTCTCGCAACTTGGTTTCATGACGATGGCGCTAGGCGCATCAGCGTATTCTGTTGGCATCTTCCATCTCATGACGCACGCCTTTTTCAAGGCGGTACTGTTCCTTGGCGCGGGTTCGGTCATCATGGCGATGCACCATGAGCAGGACATGCGCAAAATGGGCGGGCTGCGTAAATACTTGCCGATCACATACATCACGGTGCTCATCGGCGCACTGGCAAATGCCGGCTTCCCCCCATTTGCAGGCTTCTTTTCCAAAGACTCGATCATCGAAGCCATTCATGCATCGCATACGCCAGGTGCAACATTCGCCTATTTCGCAGCATTAGGAGGCGTTTTCGTTGGTGGGTTGTACTCATTCCGCCTGGTGTTCTTTGCATTTCACGGCAAGGAGCGCTTCGGGCATGACGATCATCACGGTCATGGACACAATGCTGCCCACGCCGACCATGAACATCACGGCCTGGCGCCCGGACAGAAGCCGCACGAATCACCTTGGGTCGTGACGGTCCCGTTGATTCTGCTCGCGATTCCATCCGTGGTCATCGGCTACATTGCGATTGAGCCGATGTTGTACGGTGGCTTCTTCGGCAATGCCATCACAGCCACGGAGACGATGGCGGAACTCAAAGGCGAGTTTCACGGCGCGTGGGGCATGATGCTTCACGGCTTAACGGCGCCACCGTTCTGGCTGGCACTCGCCGGCGCCGCGACGGCTTGGTACTGCTACATCCTCAAGCCAGAATTGCCGACAAAAATTCGCGCCAAGCTCAGCTTTTTCGTGAACATCCTCGACCAGAAATACGGCTTTGACCGCTTCAACGACTGGTTTTTTGCCGGTGGCGCAAGAAAGTTGGGTTCCGGTCTTTGGCGGTTTGGCGATGTGACCATCATCGACGGCATCATGGTCAACGGCACAGCCAAATTGATTGGATGGTTCTCCGGCGTTGCTCGCCAAAGTCAGACGGGCTACGTTTATACCTATGCTTTCACGATGATTTTCGGCGTGTTCGCGTTGTTGACCTGGTTTGAATGGCAGCAGCTTTCAGGCATCGTTTCGAGGCTGTTTCAAAGTGTCCCCCGCTAACGCGATCACCACGGCGACCCAACAATAAAATGAATAGCAGCTCCTACATTCTGAGCCTCACCATCTGGGTACCCATAACGGCGGGCATCCTGACGCTGTTGCTCAATGGCGAACAGCAAAAAAGCATGGCTCGATGGACGGCCTTGATCGGCAGCGTACTCGGCCTGTTGGCGTCAATCCCGCTATGGCTCGGGTTTGACAATGCCACCGCCGCGATGCAGTTCCGCGAAATGCTGCCCTGGATTACGCGATTCAACATCAACTATGCGCTGGGTGTTGACGGTCTATCCATGTTGTTCATCATTTTGAACAGCTTCACCACTGTGCTCGTCGTCATTGCCGGCTGGGAAGTCATCAAGGAAAAGGTCTCACAGTATTTCGCCGCCTTTCTGATCATGTCCGGGTTGATCAATGGTGTATTTGCCGCGACCGATGCCATGCTGTTTTACCTGTTTTTTGAGGCCATGTTGATCCCGATGTTCCTCATCATCGGCGTTTGGGGTGGGCCGCGCCGGGTCTATGCGGCGGTGAAGTTCTTCCTGTACACGTTGCTGGGCTCGCTGTTGATGTTGGCGGCGTTTATCTATCTCTACAACGTCACTAACGGCAGCTTCAATATTCTCGATTACCACAACGTGCCGGTTAGCCTGGAGGTGCAAAAGCTGTTGTTTTTTGCCTTCTTCGCGTCCTTCGCGGTTAAGGTTCCGATGTGGCCGGTCCACACCTGGTTACCGGATGCCCACGTTGAAGCCCCAACCGGTGGTTCGGTGGTGCTGGCAGCCATCACGCTGAAGATCGGTGCATATGGCTTTTTAAGATTCATCCTTCCGATCACGCCGGATGCCAGTCATGCCTTTTCAGGTTTTGTCATCGCACTGTCGCTGATCGCAGTGATATACATCGGATTGGTCGCATTGGCGCAGACCGATATGAAGAAGCTGGTGGCGTATTCGTCGATCTCACACATGGGCTTTGTGACGCTGGGCTTCTTCATCTTCAATTCGCAAGGTATGGAAGGCGGACTGGTACAGATGGTGTCGCACGGCTTTATCTCGGCTGCGATGTTCCTCTGCATCGGCGTGCTTTATGACCGGGTGCATTCGCGCGAGATCTCGGCCTACGGCGGTGTCGTAAATACCATGCCCAAGTTCGCCTTCTTTGCCGTGCTGTTTGCAATGGCCAATGCAGGCCTGCCCGCAACCTCCGGATTTGTTGGCGAGTTCATGGTCATTCTGGGCGCAATTAAGGTCAATTTCTGGTACGCCTTTGGCGCCGCCATTACCTTGATTCTTGGCGCGGCTTACACGCTGTGGATGGTCAAGCGGGTGATTTTTGGCGACATCGCCAATGATCACGTCCGCGAGCTGACCGATATCAAGTCGCGCGAAATGCTGTTTCTCGGCGTGCTGGCGGTGGCCGTGCTGGCGATGGGCGTGTATCCCAAACCATTCACCGATGTGATGCATGTCTCTGTAGACGCACTGTTGAAACATGTGGCAGTGGGCAAACTGAACTAGGAAAACCTGAAAACATGTTGCCGCCCAGCCTGAATCTCGCCCTCGCGACGCCGGAAATTTTCCTGCTTGTCATGACCTGCGTCGTCATGGTGGTTGACCTCTATTCCCCGGTTGAAAAACGCGAAGGGCGCTTGTTTTTTCTCTCCATCGTGACGTTGGCGCTGGTTGCCCTGAGCGTTTACAGTATTGCCTCGCCGCTGGCTGCACCTCGCCTGGCATTTAACGGTATGTTCGTCATCGATGGCATGGCGATGCTATTGAAACTTGCGATCGCGATCGCGGTGGCGGTCGTCATCATATACAGCCGCGCCTATCTATCCGCCCGCAAACTCTTCACTGGTGAATTCATCACACTGGTTCTGTTCGCGACGCTGGGCATGATGATCATGGTGTCGGCAAACCACTTTATCAGCCTCTATTTGGGGCTCGAATTGCTCGCGCTATCCAGCTACGCGATGGTGGCGTTGAACCGCGACTCGGCAGTCTCCAGTGAAGCGGCGATGAAGTATTTCATTTTGGGGGCCTTGGCGTCCGGCCTGTTGTTGTACGGCATGTCAATGATTTACGGTGCCACCGGCTCGCTCAACGTGAGCAAAATCGCGTTGATCATCAGTAGTAGCCGAGGCATTGATCCGCTGATCCTGTTTGGTATGGTTTTCGTCGTCAGCGGTCTTGCCTTTAAACTCGGCGTCGCGCCATTTCATATGTGGGTACCGGATGTCTATCAGGGCGCGCCCACGGCGATGACGTTGTTCATCGGCTCGGCACCAAAACTTGCCGCTTTCGGTTTTGTCATGCGTATCCTCGCTGACTCGCTGGCTGGTGCGGTCGGCGACTGGCAGGGCATGTTGGTGATACTGGCAATGCTGTCCATGGCACTGGGCAATATTGTTGCGATCTCGCAAACCAACCTGAAACGCATGCTGGCATATTCGACCATTTCGCACATGGGCTTTCTGCTTTTGGGCATCTTGGCGGGGACCAAAAATGGTTATGCGTCGGCAATGTTCTACGTCATCACCTATGTGCTGATGACGGCCGGCAGCTTCGGCATGATCATGCTCTTGTCGCGGGCTGGCTTTGAAGCCGACAATATCGAAGACTTCAAGGGCCTGAACCAGCGTTCGCCGCTGTACGCGTTGATGATGCTATTCATTATTTTTTCGATGGCGGGTATCCCACCGTTTCTCGGCTTCTGGGCGAAACTGGCCGTGCTCGAAGGCGCGCTAAATGCAGGCTACACATGGCTTGTGGTGTTTGCGGTATTGATGAGCGTCATCGGTGCGTTCTATTACCTGCGGATCATCCGCGTCATGTATTTCGACGCGCCGACGGATACCACGCCGATTGCAGCCCGCTTCGACATGCGCGGCGTGCTGGCGATCAATGCTTTTGCACTGCTTGTACTTGGAATATTCCCAAGCTCCTTGATGACCGCTTGTTTGAATGCCATCCAGGCTTCTTTCTGATTTTCCAGACCTGACTGAGCACACTCTTTCCAGCGAGCGTGTGCTTGACGGGAAGATGATTCGCGTTGATCTCGACCGCGTGCGTCTGCCAGACGGCGGAGAGGCTTGGCGAGAATATGTGTTGCATCCAGGGGCGGTCATCATTGCCGCGTTTGTTGACGACGATACGCTGATTTTTGAGCATCAATTCCGATACGCCGCACGTAATCACTTCATCGAATTGCCAGCCGGAAAGATCGACGTCGGTGAACCTCCCTTTGAAACGGCGAAGCGCGAACTTTTAGAAGAGACCGGATACACGGCTGGCCACTGGCAACATGCGGCCACTCTGCATGCTGGCATCGGTTACTCCAACGAGACTATCGAGCTGTATGTGGCGAGGCAGCTCAATCATGTTGGCCATGAACTCGACGAAGGAGAGTTCCTCGAAGTATTCACCATGCCGCTCTCTGTGGCCGTCGAAAGGGTCGGGACCGGGGAGATTACCGATACCAAGACCGCTTTTTCCCTGCTATGGCTGGACAAGTTCCGTGGCCGCTTGCCACGTCCGAGTGTATGAGCAAACATATTTACGATTTGGTCATCGTTGGCGGCGGCATAAACGGCTGTGGTATCGCGCGTGATGCTGCAGGTCGCGGACTCAATGTGCTGCTTGTTGAGCAGGATGACCTTGCATCGGCAACCAGCTCCTGGAGCTCCAAACTCATCCACGGCGGGCTGCGTTATCTGGAGCAATACGAATTCAGACTGGTGCGCGAATCGCTGCAGGAGCGCGAGGTACTGCTAAAGCTTGCGCCGCATATTATTGAGCCTCTCGAATTCATCCTGCCACACGACGGTAGCATGCGTCCGGCATGGATGTTACGTTTGGGCTTGTTCATGTATGACCATATCGGCGGGAAAATATCGCTCAAGGGTTCGCGTGGCGTGACCTTTCCTGACCGGCAATACAGTGCTGGGCTGAAGCAATCACTCAGGCGCGGTTTCTTCTATTCCGACGCTCGGGTAGATGATTCGCGCCTAACGGTGCTCAATGCCGTCTCAGCGCGCGAGCATGGTGCAGAAGTCCGAACACGCACGCGAGTGACAGCAGGCAAGCGTGTTGCTGGTCTCTGGCAAATCGAATTGAGCAGTGTTGACAGTGGCGAAGTTGCCACCGTAAGTGCTCGCGGCATCGTCAACGCCGCCGGGCCCTGGGTAAAGAGCTTTCTCGACGACTCCGTGCATGTGCCGATGCGGGCTACGGTAAAGCTGGTGAAAGGTAGCCACATTGTGGTGCCGCGGGTACATGATGGCAGCCACGCCTACATCCTTCAAAACGACGACAAGCGCGTGGCATTCATACTTCCGTTTGAGGAAAAATTCAGTCTCATTGGTACTACTGATGTGAACGTGGCGTCGGTCGATAAGGGGCATGAGATATCGACGGAAGAAATTACGTACTTGCTACGCGCGGCCAATCGCTTTCTCGCCAAGCCGCTGCGCGAATCCGACGTGGTATGGACCTATGCGGGCGTTCGTCCTCTGTATGACGACGGCGCGGCAAATCCGTCCGAAATCACCCGCGACTACGTATTGAAGACCGATCACCAAGATGGAAAGCTACCATTGCTGTCCATTTTCGGCGGAAAAATAACCACCTATCGCCGTCTCGCCGAGCATGCACTCGAAGAGCTTCGCCCTTACTATCCGCAGCTCACAGGCTCTTGGACGGGTGACGAAATGCTACCAGGCGGTGACATGGATTCGCTGCAGGATGCAGTGTCGGACTTGCTGAAAAAACACGCTTCGTTGCCAATTGATTATCTATCCCGTCTGGTTCGCAGACACGGATCGCTCACCGGGAAGGTGCTTGCAGGCGTTCGATCCATGGCCGATCTGGGCGAATTGTTTGGTAGTGGCGCGGCGCTGTTGAGCGAGCGTGAAATTGATTACTGCATTCGCGAAGAATGGGCAAGGATGCCCGACGACATACTTTGGCGGCGGTCCAAGTGTGGGTTGCACATGGATACTGCCGAGCAAGCGCGAGCGGCGGAATTTATCAAATCGCGCGTCGCAACTCTCGTCAAGTGAACATAGAATCAATATCCATGCGGCCGCTGGCTGATTTTTGCCTGGAAAGCCGCGCCGGTATTAGAGGTGTACTTTTCGACATCGACGACACGCTTACCACTGCAGGCCGTTTAACAGCTGATGCGTATGCTGCGGTCGAGGCGCTAAAGCATTCTGGCTTGATGGTCGTGCCGATCACTGGGCGTCCAGCTGGTTGGTGTGACCACATCGCGCGGATGTGGCCGGTCGATGGCGTCATCGGAGAAAACGGCGCCTTCTATTTTTATTTCGACAAGATAGAACGCAAGCTCAAACAAAGATTTGTAAAAACTCAAGGCGAACGCGAATCTGATCGCCAGAAATTGCTACACGTAACAAAGCGGATTCTGCGTGACGTGCCGGGCAGCGCGCTGGCATCCGATCAGCAATATCGCGAAGCCGATATCGCAATCGACTTCTGCGAAGATGTGCCGGTGCTGCCGGCCGAAGAAATTCAGCGCATCAAGTCCATCATGGAGTCGGAGGGCATGACGGCCAAGATCAGCTCCATCCATGTAAACGGGTGGCTCGGTAGCTACGACAAACTATCGACCACCAAGTTATTCTTCAAGGAGCGCTTCGAGATCGATCTGGACTCACGCAAAACTGAGTTTGTGTTCATCGGCGACTCGCCAAATGATCAGCCGATGTTTGCCTATTTTCCTTACTCGGTCGGCGTGGCAAACGTGCGGAATTTTCTCGACATGATTGCCAGCAAGCCGACATTTGTCACTGAAGCGGCATGCGGCGCGGGCTTTACCGAGCTCGCCAACGCGCTTCTAGATGCCCGCTAATTTTTGTAGCCCCAGTTGAATACGTCATCAGTGGCGAAGCGCGTGATGAATTGAAATCCGGCGCATCGACGCCGTAAAGGCATCGTGCGCCGCATGCCGCTAGTAAATCTTGGGCACGAACTTTTGGCTGGACATTTTCGGGCGCTTGTAGCCGATGTCGGCTTGTCGCGGCGGCACTTCAATTTCCACCGGCGTCATGTTCTCGTA
>JBDTPE010000031.1:0-12049 GCA_039932875.1 Betaproteobacteria bacterium
AGTCAGCTACTGCTTTTCTCACACGATAGGTTGGGTTAGTAATTGCGGCGCGGCGCCGTGTAAGCGTCTTTGGAAAAGACAAAGGCGGGTTCTCGGCCAACCAGGGTTTCGATCAGCGCCAGCTCTTGGTCGGTATGATTGATAAACGGGGCATTGCGGATATTCTTGCCCTTGCCTTCATCGCTAAGAATATAGACGGGTCGATCATGCTGTTTGGCCATAATCGTCTCCTTGCTTTCCATATCTGCATTTGACGCAACTTCGGTTATGCCATAGCAGGTGCAGAAATAGGTCCGATCAGGTTCTGACTCCATGTAAAAGCCGGTACCACGGATGCCTACGGTAGCGTTCGACGAACGAACCCGCATCGGTGTATTGCGCGAAACCGAGAGCAGCGCCCCGGTGAGCAATCTGAGGGCGCTTATAATCGGTGACGGCTCAGATGGCTTTTCGGTTTCAATAATGAGTTTGCTTCCGCTGCGGAGAATCATGGAGTTGCTGTTCACAACAAAAATGATCTCGCTGCTTTTGCCAGTCTGGACGGTGTCGCCTGCCTTGACGGGCGTGTTCAATGTCGCAGGCTTGTCGTTGACAGTTACCTCACCAGCAATACGGTAAATCGACTGCTTCGGCGGAAGCTTTGCGGGTTTGCTGCCAAAGATGCTGAAACCTTGTGCGTTTACCTCCGGCAATGCAGTTGCGAAAGCACCGGCAGTCAGTGCCTGGATCAACACGCGACGACGTGGGTCGTCTGCTTCATCAATACTTTTCATGACTACTCCTGAGCTTGTGGCTATCCCGTTGCGTTGAATGAAATTAAGGAAAATATGGATAGCGTGATCACGCTTGTACGAGCCTCAATAATATATGGATGCAAATCTCCGTGCGCGAAAATGTTAACCGCAATCGCGGGATTGCGGTTGGTCTGATGATCGGCAGGCAAGAACGGGGCAACAAGTGTTTATCGAACCGACGTCGTCAACTCGCCGCGCCATGCCTTTCTGACTGTGCAAACACACAGAAAGGGGGAGTCGTCACATTAACTTGAACATTCCTAACGGTTTAGTGATGGAAAGTCGTGTCGCGTGCCAAGTCGTCATTTGCGCTATTGACCTTCCTCATGAATCTCACTTTTCCGACGCCGGTGCGACGCTTGGATGCTGGCGCCCTCGACACGAATCGAACGTGTGACCCTCCCCTTAGGAGGGGGATGCTCTATCCACTGAGCTACGAGGGCGGTGATTATCTGAGAAACCACTGTCGCGCGAAATTTTACGCGTAAAATGGCGCGCTGCCCAACAATTACGGGCCGATTCCGGCACCTAGGGGCTGATCGCGCCTATTCCGTAGCGCCGCGCGATGCGTCCGTGCCGCAATTAGTCACCTAGCCATTCACACAATACGATCACTGTTCAGCATATGCCTATCCTGCAGTTCAAAAATCTGGCACTTGCCTATGGTGACGTGGCTCTTCTAGATCACATTGAGCTAACCATTGAGCCTGGCGAGCGCATCGCATTAATCGGACGAAATGGCGCGGGCAAATCAAGCCTGCTAAAAATTCTGGCGGGTCTAGCCAAAGAAGATGACGGCACTATTTCCCGCGCACCCAACCTGTCCGTTGCACTGGTGATGCAGGAGCCTCAATTTCTGGAAAATCAGACGGTGTTCGATGCTGTCGCCAGTGGCCTGGGCCATGTCGCCGACGATTTGATCGCGTATCACGCGCTTACTCATGGGGCTGCAGGCGCTGGTGACGAGGCGGCGCTGGACGAACTGTCCGTGCTGCAGGCTCGATTGGAAGCGCATGATGGATGGCAACTTCAATCGCGCGTTGGTCATGCTGTCGCAAGGCTGGGCATTGACGAGGATGCCACACTCGGTTCGCTGTCTGGCGGATTGAGAAAGCGCGTCGCGCTCGCTCGCGCTTTGGTGGCGGCGCCCGATTTGCTTTTGCTCGATGAACCGACAAATCATTTGGATATCGAAGGCATTACTTGGCTCGAAGAAACAATTGCGGCCTATTCTGGCGCAGTGCTGGTAATCAGCCATGACCGCCGTTTCCTCGAAACAATCGCCACCCGCATTATTGAACTCGACCGAGGCTTGTTGGTAAGTTATCCAGGGTCGTTTGTCGACTATCAACGCCGCAAGACTGAGGCGCTACACGCCGAGTCGATGGAAAACGCGCGCTTCGACAAGGTATTGAAAGAGGAAGAGGTGTGGATTCGTCAGGGCGTGCAGGCGCGTCGCACCCGCAACGAGGGGCGAGTACGCCGGTTGGAGCAATTGCGCCGCGATCGCGCTGCCAGACGCGAGCAGTTGGGCAAAGTGAATTTCTCGCTCGACGCTGGTGAGCGCTCGGGAAAGCTTGTTGCCGAACTGGTCGAGGTGAATAAGTCGTATGGCACAAAGCAAGTGATCAAGAAATTTGACTGCATTGTGCAGCGCGGAGATCGGGTAGGACTGGTCGGCCCCAACGGCGTTGGCAAATCGACGCTGCTCAAATTGATACTCGGTGATATCGATGCTGACGCCGGCAAGATCAAACGCGGGACGCAATTGCAAATTGCTTATTTCGATCAGTTTCGCGAAGCGTTGGACGAAGAGTCAACACTGGGAGACGTGATCAGTCCCGGTTCCGAATTCGTTGAACTGCCGATGGGTACCAAGACCGTCAGGAAGCATGTCATCAGCTATCTGGGGGATTTCCTGTTTCCGCCGCAGCGGGCACGTGCCAAAGTCAAATCACTTTCCGGCGGCGAGCGCAATCGGCTTTTGCTGGCACGGCTGTTTTCGCGGCCTGCCAACCTGCTGGTGCTGGACGAACCCACCAATGATCTGGACATGGAGACGCTGGAGTTACTTGAAACGTTGCTGCAAGACTATTCGGGTACCGTATTACTCGTGAGCCATGATCGAACATTTCTCAATAATGTCGTTACCCAGGTGTTCGCGTTTGAAGGAAATGGTCATGTGCAGGCGTACGCGGGTGGCTACGATGACTGGCTACAACAACGTCCGAGCAAAGTCGTTGGCGGCGAACAAGGTGTTTCTACAGCTATCAAGGGGGATGCGGCAGTCGCAGTTCCCGCTCGCGCCCCGGCGCGCAAGGCCAAAATGAGCTTTGGAGAGGTTCGTGAACTTGAAAGCCTGCCTAAAAAAATTGAAGTGCTCGAATTGGAGCAAACGGCATTGCAAGCGCAATTATCCGATGCCTCACTTTATTCGAAATCACCACAATTGGCGGCGTCGCTGGGAAAGCGGATCAATGAAATCAGCATCGAGATTGAGTCGATCATGTCCCGCTGGGCAACGCTGGAAGCAAAGAGTACTGGTACTACTCTCGGATGACTACATTCGCGACGTAGAGGCTCTTCAAACTGATATACACCAAGCCTTCGCACGGCAGGACGCAAGACGATGGTTCAAACACACTAGCGGCGTCACGGCAACCCAAGAGCCATAAATAGGAGATCGGCAGCATGACAATAGCCAACCCAATAACAATAGTTCGACGTCCGATCAGCCTCAAGATTTTTGGGATAGCCGTCGGTTTGCTGGTCATGATGATTTTTGTGACGCTGTATTCTTCTCGGTACCTGAGTCAGGTTAGTGAACAACTTGAATTGCTGAAGACTTCCTATATTGAGCTCGATCAGCGAATGGGAAATATCCGTGCAGATTCCCTGTCGGAAGTGGCGCAGATTGAGCGAGTGCTGCACTACAAACCCAAAGTTGCAGACGGCAGCGCTGCTGCGGCCGCAGCGTTTTACAAGGAGGCGGGCAATTGCGAACTCGAATTTTTGCGCCCGGTTAACGCGAAAATTCGTGCCGCCTATCCGTTGCGCGGCGAACAACAATTGATGATGTATCGCGTCAGACGCTTGTGTACGCAGGCGAAGTTGCAATCTGCGGAATCCATTGTGGACAAGACGCTGGCAAATCCGGTAGTTCGCAGCGATCCCGATCAGGTTGCACGTTTCTCCAGCATCAAAGCAGACCTCCAGAACATTCCGCAATCTCGAGAAAAATTGAATGAGTATTTCGAGAAGTATCTTTCTCAGCTTGACAGGGCCGATGAAGCGGCGCTCGCAGTGGCACAGGAACAAATCGATGAGAGGCGTGGTGATGTCATCCGACGGATCGGCGCGGTAACAAGAACACTGCAAAAAGGCACTCGCGAATCTGCCGACGCGACCGAGGCGCTGGCAGGAAAAACCAAGCGCATCAGTTGGGTGGTGACGGGAGTTGCTTGTGTCTTCGGTCTGCTCGTGGCTTTCTTTATCACCCGCAATCTGGTTGCGCCTGTACGCGAATTGCTGGGCCTGACCAATTCGATTCGCTCCGGGAATCTCGACGTCCATATTCAAATCAAGACCGGCGATGAAATCGGCATGCTTGCAGATTCCTTCAATCACATGGTGGGTGAGATGCGGCAAAAGGAGCAGATCACGAGCATGTTTGGGAAGTACGTTGATCCGCGCATCGTGAAGGGCCTGCTACTGGATGAGGAGAGCTTTAAGCAGGGCGGCGAACGACAGTGTATGTCGGTGTTTTTCTCCGACTTGCAGGGCTTTACGACTGCTAGCGAAGCGCTCACGCCAACTGGCGTGGTTCGCTTGCTGAATCAATATTTTTCCTTGATGGCTGAGCCCATTCGGGCGCATCAGGGCATCATCGACAAATACATTGGTGACTCAGTCATGGCGTTTTGGGGCCCACCGTTTTCGTCACCACACGAACATGCTGCGCAAGCGTGTTTTGCCGCGCTTGACCAACAGGCTCGCGTTCCGCAATTTCAGGCACTGCTTCCCGAGGTGCTGGGCATCCGCAAGAATGTGCCGGTGATTCGCGTGCGCATGGGGATCGCGACCGGCGATGTTACGGTGGGAAGTATCGGTTCTGAAGAGGCCCGTAGTTATACGGTGATCGGCGACAACGTGAATCTGGCGTCGCGGTTGGAGGGGGCCAACAAACACTATCACACGCAAATACTGATCAGTGAAGAAACCAAGAAGCTTGCGGGTGACCTCATTGAGACGCGCGAAGTCGACTCCATACGTGTCGTCGGCAAGACCGATCCGGTGCGTATCTACGAGCTGCTCGCACGCAAAGGCAACATTTCCGCGCAGATTGCGTCGCTTCGTGATCAGTACGAGCGTGGTCTACAGCTTTACCGTGGACGCAATATGCCTGAAGCAAGCGCTGCATTCGCAAAATGCCTGGACATTTTCCCAGACGACGGGCCGGCGAAGTTGTTCCTGCAACGACTTGAGTCCTTCAAGGGGCAGGTGCTGACGGAAAACTGGGATGGTGTTTGGACGATGACGGAAAAATAGCGTCTGGTCAGCTTAGTGTCAGCTTTCTGGAAAGCAGCGGTGTTCCGCCTAATGTGTGTGAAAATCGAGTTGCAATTTTTACCGGTAACTTCAGGGCAGGTTACTTCCAAAAAATGAAAGGGATAGAAATGAAAATGGGTAATTGGGGATTGGCGGTATTATTTGTTTCTGGTTTTGCCGCTTCTGGCATTGCAGCCGCCGGTAACGCGGACTTCACGTTGGTCAACAAGACCGGTTATGCCATTCGCGAAGTGTATTTATCGCCAGCACACAAGACCAAATGGGGCAATGATCGCTTGGGCCACAATACACTTGATAACAACAAATCACGCTTGTTCAAATTTGCGGACAAATCGAGTTGCGTTCAAGACCTGCTTGTCGTTTTTGATGATGACGGTTCAGAGGTGACTTGGGAGGATTTTGACCTGTGCGAATTGAACAAAATCACGCTCAAATACAATCGCAAAACCAAGGTTGTTTCCGCCGACAGCGAATAATTTCGAACAAACTTCAGCCCGCATATCCATCTGCGGGCTGACACCATACCTCTGCAAATATGTGTTTTTGGTACTAGGTTTTTCCTGCGAATCGCCCGTAATCGGCCAACGTAGCTTTTAGATCGAACCGGCATAACGGCAATTTGATTGCGCGTCTTTCGTAAGCCATTTTGCCGAAAAATTATGGTGTGGAGGCCGTTACACTCTAATAAGAAATAAATGTATAATCCGGTCGCGCCAAAAAATCCTTCACGGGTTTGTTCACAAAGAGGGACTGGCGTTTTCGGTTTTTGAGGTCAGGCGCGTCTAGGGGACGTGCTGCGCAATGCAGCGATCGATGACTCAAACCCCTTTGATTTGCAGGAAAGCGCGATGAATGACCAATTGATCACCGAGTTGCTCGACGAGCAACCCTTGCCCCACGTTTTGATGTCGTTGGAGAGGTCGCACTTTCACCAAGAACCTGCGCGCGAAATAGGCTTCTATCTGGAAGTCCGCGAATCCCTTATCCGTCGTCACGTAGTGGACGGTGAGCGCGAATGCCTGATTCGGGCCTTAATTGTTGTTGCACGCGCCTGTTTCGCTGCAGCTACCCCACGGCATGGTTTGGTTGCGATGGAGCGTGCTGAAGTGGTTGCAGCGGCGCTCCCCGATTCCGACCTAAAGCGCCAGCTATTCACTGTCAAAGGCGCACTCTGCATCGAACTTGGCGATTTCAGTGGCGCCTTTGACGCCCATGCCCGCTCACTGGAGCTGGCCAGAAGCCTTGGAAATCGTGAGTCGGAAGCGCGCAGCATTGTCAATCTGTCGGCGTTGTTTGTTGATTACGGCGGCTACTGGGATACCCTGAAGCTCGGCGAAATCGTACTTTCAATGCATCGAAAGTGCGCGCTGGAGCCGGTTACGTTGGCTGCAGCGCTGAATAACATGACCGAAGCTTGTCTGGCTACCCAGCAAGCTGAGCGCGGGATCGAGCTTGGCAATCAAGTGTTGTTGGTTGCACCAACAGATGAGGCGCCGCAGCGCGCTCAACTTTGTACTGCACATGTATTGTTGGCGCGGCTGCACCTGCTGCGCGGTCGCGTTCATGCCGCAGAGCGCGAATTGATTGCGGCGCGAGTATTGGAGAAGAGCTGTGGTTCTTCGCGCGCAACACAGAAAGTGACAATTGCGGGCGCATTGATTGACCACGAAAATGGAAAGCTGCGTCACTCGGTGCAATCGCTTAAGGAGTCACTGCTCGTTAGCGGCGGTGACAGCAGCATTGCCAAAGATGCCATGTCGGCTTTGATAACAGTTTACGAAAAAGAGGGGCATCCTAAGCTAGCACTCAAGTACCTGAAACGGCTGGCGGCGCTGACTGAGCGCGTTAATTTGGACAACGCTCGCGCCAGATTGGGTGCTCTGGGCCTGGCCGAAGCGCATGGCGGCGAAGGCTTATCGATGGAAGCCCATTCGTTTAGCAACGATTTTCGGCTTCAGACGGCCACGTTGCAAAAGAAACTGATCGACTCGCAGGTCGAAGTGCTTGAACGCCTGGCGGTTGCGGCCGAAATGCGTGATGACGTTACCGGTATGCATTGCTATCGGGTTGGCAAGTGGGCGGGTCTGATCGCGCTGGAAATGGGATTGCCGATGATGGAGGCGGACACCATTGAAATCGCCGCGCGACTCCATGATATCGGCAAGGTCGGGGTGCCGGATTGCATTTTAATGAAGCCCGAAAAATTGACCGCGTCCGAATTCGATTTGATGAAACGTCATACGATACTCGGGGCCAGGCTACTGTCACGAAGCAGAACACCACAAATTCGCATGGCTGAAAAGGTCGCGCTCTCGCATCATGAGCGCTGGTGCGGCGGTGGCTATCCGCAGGGGCTGCAGGGCGAAGCCATACCGATGGCTGGCCGAATTACCTCGGTCGCGGACGTATTTGATGCACTAACACACGAGCGGCCGTACAAGCACGCCTGGCCGGTAGACGATGCATTGGGTATGATTCAGTCGCTTTCGGCCACGTGGTTTGACCCTGCAGTCGTATCGGCTTTTTTCGCAGTGGTTGAGAGACTCAACGATGAGGATGGAGATCTGGACCAATCCATTGAGTCACGACTCAAGCGCTCTAGGATTATGCGAATCCGGGAGTACGCATTGGGTATTGATGATCTTACGGCGGCCAGTCTCAATCACACTTGACTCGCTACCCACGGCGGACAGCTATGTATTGATATTAAAGCCAGCCAGACTTGCGAAAGCGACGAAATAAGTAGAAATCAAGCGCCGCCATGATCGAAAGCGCCATGGGATATCCATACGCCCATTTAAGTTCAGGCATGTTCTGAAAATTCATTCCGTAAATACCGGCAACGAGTGTTGGTGCCGCGACTAATGCCGCGTACGCCGCGAGCTGCTTCATGGTCTGACTTTCCTGCAACGTGATCATTGATAGATTTACCGAAATTGCGGTCGTCACTAGCTCACGTGAGCTCGAAATGGATTGTTCCAGACGAATAAGGTGGTCATAAATGTCGCGAAAATAGTCCTGCAAGCCAATACAAACGTGTGGAACGCGCCCGCCGTAGAGTTTGCTCACAGCTTCCAGTAGTGGCACGACTGCGTGCTGCAGCTTAATTAGTTTCTGTTTGAGAACATACAGCTCCTCAATATTTGCGCGCATTGTATTTCCGGCAAAGATTCGTTCCTCAATCTGCTCGAGATCCACTTCTAGCGCATCTATCACCGGGAAATATCGATCTACGATTGCGTCGATGAGTGCGTAGAGAACAAAACCAGAACCGTGGCGCAGCAATTCAGGGTCCAGTTCGCAACGTGCACGTACGCCAGCAAATCCCTGTTGCATGTTATTGCGCACGGACAAGACATAGTTCGCACCGACAAAAATGTCCACTTCGCCGACTAGAAGACCGGTCTCGGCAATCTCAGGGTTGTGCAAGACGACAAACAGCGAGTTGCCGAATTCTTCAATCTTGGGACGCTGATGTCCGTGTTGCGCATCTTCCACAGCAAGTTCGTGCAAGCCGAACTCGAGCTGCATCTCGACCAGTTCCGCCGGTTCTGGGTCCTTCAGTCCCACCCAGACGAAGCACTCTGGTCGCGCGACATATTCGCTGATGTCTTCCTTTGAAATATCGGCAAGTTTTTTGCCGTCCTGGTATGCCACACAGCTTATAAGCATCGGTAGCTTTCAATGAACTGTCCCGCATGAGGACTAACTTGCAGATGGTTAGGCGCTGAGATGTTGCTCGTTGGGTTCGGCGGCCCACAGCCAACAATTGCTTACTGCAGGAATTGTCGCCGGTAACCTCCGGGTCGGCTGGGCCGACACCATTCTTCACGCGCATATGACGGGCTGCTTGCGGATTCTACCTTGTGGTGTCTTATTTTGAACTAACCGCGTCCCCTTCGGTGTCTGAGTCTGGTCAAACCGTCATACTTTTCAGTAGGCAAGACACAATTGCGCGCCGTGCCATTGTTTCTTGAGTAACATAGAATGTGGTATCAACGTAACGTTGCCCGAAGTTAGTGTTAAGTGTGACAATCGACGTTGGTATAGTCTGCAACTTGCTGGTCCTTCATGAGCCAATTTCGCCATTTTCGTTTTTTGCTAATTGCATTGCTGGCACTGCTGTGTCTGCTCGGAATGCAATACGGCGCGGCGAAACATGGCCTCTCGCATTTCGTCTCGGAAAAAAATACAGAACAACAAAAGCATTCGCCGCATGAAAAAACTTGCGACAAGTGTCTGGTCTATGCCGAGATTGGCGGTGGCGCGCCAACCAGTTCGTATGCGACCAGAGCAGACGTCACGCGTGCCATAGACATCGCTGATTCAGCTCAGCAACCGACTTTCTGCAGGCATTTGCGCGTTTATTTCGCCCGAGGTCCGCCACTCTCTGTTTGATTTGACGACGACGTTTTATCGCGCCTGACGGATGCCGTCTTCGCGCGCATCGTTCATATCATTCAAAGGAGTTCCGTATGTTCAGCAAAAGGACAGGTATAGCGACACTAGTCACGTTGTCGCTGGGTCTGCCGCTGCCCGCCGTTGCAGCCAGCGACGCCGAAATCATGGAGTTGCGCGGACAGTTCCGCCAGCTAAAAGAGGTGTACGAAGCAAAAATTCAGGCGCTAGAGCTGCGGCTAAAGCAATTGGAGTCTGCACCGCGCACAGAAGTGTCGCCAGTATCGATTTCTGCGCCCGCAGTTGTAAGTGCGCCGGTCACCAATCGCGTGACGGGAGAAGGTGCATTTAATCCCGCTATTTCAATGGTGTTAAACGGTGCTTACGGAAATTTTTCAAAAGATCCCGCGCAATATGCGATCAGCGGGTTTTTGCCGCCGAGCAACGTGTCTCCAAGCAATCGTGGCTTGAGTTTGCGCGAATCCGAAGTGGCGATCGCTGCCAATATTGATCCGGATTTTCGCGGCAATCTGCTGCTCTCAATTGACGAGGCAAACCAGGTCGGCGTGGAGGAAGCCTATTTCCAATCCATCGGGCTAGGCAGCGGATTGAGCTTGAAGGGTGGCCGCTTCTTCTCGGCGATCGGCTATCAAAATGAGGTTCACAGCCATGCTTGGGATTTTGTTGACGCGCCGTTGGTCTATCGCGCTTTTCTGAGTGGCGACAACTACGCGGACGATGGACTGCAACTCAGATGGCTGGCGCCCAGTGAAAATCTGATCGAACTGGGTGCTGAGATCGGACGTGGCAAAGATCGGCCCGGTAGCAATCGCAACAAGAACGGCAGCGCGGCCGGTACGCTTTTTGCGCATTTTGGTGGTGATGTTGGCGAAAGCCACTCTTATCGCCTAGGCGTTTCGGCACTGCGTACATCGCCGAGCAATGCGCCGGCCAATGACATCGATTCGCAGGGGGCCGATGTCATCAACACCTTTTCAGGTGCCACGCGACTGGCAGCAGCGGATTTCGTCTACAAGTACGCGCCGAATGGAAACGCCCAACAAACGAGCCTGAAACTGCAGGGTGAATACTTTCGCCGCAGCCAGTCTGGAACAATGACTTTCGACACTGTCGGCAGCCTCGAACGGGCCGCTCGAAATATCGCAAGTCGCTATACGACAAACCAGTCCGGATGGTATTTGCAGGGGGTCTACCAATTCATGCCGCAATGGCGTGCTGGACTTCGATTTGACCGGCTGGATCACGGCAACATCGGAATTGGCGCGGCCAACGCTGGCAACGTTGCTGCCGTCGATTACAACCCCTCCCGCACCAGCGTCATGCTGGATTACAGCCCAAGCGAATTCACTCGTTTTCGGCTGCAGTTTGCGCAAGACAAATCACGGCAAAACGTGACGGACAACCAACTTATCCTCCAATACATTTTCAGCCTGGGTGCGCATGGCGCTCACAAATTCTAAGGTGCTCCACATGAACTTATCATTTCAAAAATTGCTTACACTCGCTTTGATTGCTTTCTGTTGCGGGTTCGCCGACTCGGCGTCAGCAACAATCAACATTCTTGCCTGCGAACCAGAGTGGGCGGCATTGGCTCAGGAGCTGGGCGGTGAACAGGTCAAAGTCACCTCGGCGACCAATGCGCTACAGGATGTGCATCACATTGAAGCCCGGCCGAGTTTGATCGCTCGGGCCCGCACGGCCGATTTGGTAATTTGTACCGGTGCGGAACTGGAAGTCGGCTGGCTGCCACTGTTGCTTTCGCAGTCCGGCAACCGACAGATTCAGCCGGGACAACCGGGGTATTTCGAAGCAGCAGCACTGGTGAACAAGATCGAAGTGCCGCAAGTCGTTGATCGCTCTCAGGGTGACGTTCATCCAGCCGGAAATCCGCATATTCATCTCGATCCACACAACATTGCACGCGTTGGCGATGGGCTTAGCCTACGACTTGCGCAAATCGACTCGGCGAACGCGGATGGCTATGGCAAACGTGGCGCCGCATTCCAACAGAAATGGCGCGACGCCATTGTGAAGTGGGAAGCACAGGCGGCACCGCTCAAAGGCGTGGCGGTCGTGGTCTATCACAAGGATCTTTCGTATATGTTGCGCTGGCTGGGCATGCGCGATGTTGCAAGTCTCGAACCGAAACCAGGCGTTCCGCCGACGACGGGTCATCTCAGCGAATTGCTGACGAAGCTGCAGCGTGAACCGGCGAAAATGATTCTGCGATCTGCCTACGCCGATCCCAAAGCCGCTGCCTGGCTTTC
>JBDTPE010000032.1:0-11993 GCA_039932875.1 Betaproteobacteria bacterium
AAAAACGCGACGCACGTAGGACAGCATCGGAAAATGTTTCGCCTCCGTACGGTCTTTATCGACAACCTCCACCGCACGACGCTGCAAATTATTTCCATTTTTCAAGTGTCGTTCTACCGACACTTTTCCAGAGTCACCCTAATCTGCTACGCTTAACCGGCCAATGACCGAACTCGACTCCCTGCGTGACCAACTCCGCACCTTCGCCGCCGAACGCGACTGGGATCAGTTCCACTCGCCCAAGAATCTCGCCGCCGCACTCGCCGTTGAAGCCAGCGAATTGCTCGAACATTTTCAGTGGCTCACTGAAGCCCAGAGCAAGCAGCTGCCGCCGGAAGCGTTAGAAGAAGTGCGCGCAGAAGTGGCAGACGTACTGCTCTATCTGATACGCATCAGCGACAAACTAGGCATCGACCTCATTGAAGCCGCGAATGCGAAGATAATTTTGAATGCCGAGAAATACCCGGTGGAAAAAGCGAGGGGGAGTAGCACGAAATACACGGCGTTGTAGCGGTGCGGGCGCTGAGTGGAAACCCGGGAGACCGGCACTCATTGGCAGGGATGTTCCGGGAGTTGCAGCCCAATCAGGTGGCGGCCAAGCAGCATGAAATCAACGGCCGCTAGTAGTGGCGCGGATCGCATGACCAAGAGTACCCGTGGTTAGAGTGAAATTGTTTTCCACTGAAAGCATCTTGTCATTGAGCCTTACGTAATAACTTCTCATTCTCGCCAATCGCCAAATCATCCCTCCCAGCATTAATGGATGTTCGTTAGCTTTTCGGGTGATACGCCGCCATTCGATGCGGTCTCTGGCGGCATTTCGCCATGAAACGCGCGCCAGTGCTAGAGTTTCTTCCGGTACAACGCCGCCGTGAATCGAATGACAACTTCAAATCTGCTACCCGCTGTAAACGCCGAATTCGGCCATCAGTTGCGCTCGTTTTGGTCGCTGGACCCCACCATTCATTTTCTCAACCATGGCTCCTACGGTGCCACGCCCGGCTATGTGCAATTAGTGCAATCGCGCTGGCGCGACGAGCTCGAAAACGAGCCGGTACGATTCATGAGCGACATCCTGCCGGATGCGTTGCGGGTCGCGGTTGCTCGTTTGGCGGCATTCGTGGGGGCTTCCGCTACACAATTAGCGATGGTCGAGAACGCGACCTCTGGCGCCAATGCCGTTCTGCGCTCGATACGCTGGAAGCTGGGCGACAAGGTCGTTATCGCCAATCACGCCTATCCAGCGGTCAAGAACACCTTGCGCTTCCTTGCAGAACGCCATGGGTTGAATCTCGTCGAGGCGCAGGTACCGTGGCCGTTGGCCGGGCCCGACGAGCTGGTGCAGGCGTACATGCAGGCAATTGAAGGCGGCGCGCGCCTGGTCATCCTCGACCATATATTTTCTCCGCTGGCGGTGCAGACGCCGATCGAGGCAATCGCCCGCGCGTGCCAGCAACGCAGCATTCAGGTGCTGGTCGATGGTGCACACGCGCCGGGGCTGTTGCCGCTGTCACTAGACGCGCTAGCGGACATGGGTGTCGACTGGTATGTCGGCAATTGCCACAAATGGCTTTGCGCACCCAAGGGCTGCGGTTTTATCTTCGCCACTGAGGAAGGGCAACGCGGTCTGCACCCGGCGGTGATCTCGAATTATTTCGGTCAGGGATTCGAGAAAGAGTTCGCCTGGACCGGAACCGTTGACCCCGCCGCCAGACTGTCGATTAGCGCAGCGCTGGAATTCATTGAGGCACTTGGCGTTGAACGCTATCGTATCGCGCTGCAGGACCAGGCTTTTGCCGCGGCTGCCATGCTTGCGGACGCATGGGGTGTATCCCCCGGTGCGCCGCCAGACATGTTCCTGGGGATGGTGACACTGCCGCTGCCTTTGAGCGAGCCGGCCAGCGCCGAAGCGGTTGCACGCTGGCGTTTGACGCTGCTGAAAAAACACAATATCGAAGTCCCCATCCACGCCATCAATGGCCGCCTGTGGGTACGTATTTCGGCGCAAGTCTATAACGAGCTTTCGGACTACGATGCGCTGGCCATGGTGTTTAGCGCGGGTTAGCGGCGAACCAGACGAAACAACTAAGCCCCCGCCAGCATCTTCGACACCACGTCCACCCGATCATGCGCATCGAGCCGAACGAAAAGCTGCTTGATATGGTAACTCACGGTATTGGCGCTGACGTTCAGCGCGGCGCTGATTTGCTGATTGCTGCGCCCTTGCGCCAGCATCATGGCGACTTCGCGCTGTTGCGGCGAAATATCGAAATTGCCCATTGCCTCAGCGAACTTTAGGATCATCGGCTGCTGCCTGCGGATATGTACGGCGGCGCGTGAAGCGGGCGAGCCAGTCTCGTCGTCGAGCGCGTAAACGCTAAGTAGAAAACGGCCCCACGGCCCGTCAATGGCGGTGCGAGGTGCTGCGACCGGCTCGCCGAGAATTGCTCTTTGTAACAGCGTCAGCAGTTGCTGTATTGCTGGTGGCACCGTATCGCCGGAAACCAGCGGCGGCATGGATGGATTGAATTCGCGCTTTAGCGCCATCGTCAACAGGTTCAGCGATTTCGCGGCGCCTTCGATGATCTGCCCCTGAAAATCCACCACCACCAACCCTTCCGCATCGGCATCAACAAACTCAAACGGTGTCACCAGCTCTCGCGGTCGGTTGACCGCGTGGGCGACGTAATGCGAGATGTCTTTGATGGCATTGCGGTCTTCAGCTGTGAACGCGCTCGAATTGCGCGGGCGGTAGAGCGAAAGCTGTCCCAGCGCATGGCCTTGGTCACGAACCACGGCGTACATCACGTGATGCGCATCGAGGTGGCGAAGAATCTCGTTGTAGTACGCGGTTTTAGTCAATTCGGAAGTTGGCGACGACGACGTAACCGGCTCACTCGCGCGCGCCCGTTTGAGAAAGGCTTTGCGAAACGGATGTTCGCCACCGTCGTAATGCCGCTCAAAGTAGAGGCGCATCAAACTCGGCGACAGCATGCGGTCAGCGTACAGGTTCGTCATCTCGCCCTGCGTGTCGACCCAGAAAAAGCCGGCTGAATCGGCGGACACGTATTCTCGAATCGCACGCAACAAGGCGGGCATCAGCGACTGGCCAGGCAGCCCGAGGCAGCACAGCTGCCGAATGTGCGCCAGTTGCGTGGTGCGCTTCACAATGCCGCCTTTGCCCTTGCGGTGTCCAGACGGTACACGCGCTGTGGCGTGGTGAGGCCACGCAGGACAAGCTCACCCAGCGACTCGGTCGCATAAACGCCATCGATCTCTGCGTGAACCTGCCGCGACACATAAATTTCACCACCCGGGGCTTCCGCACACAGCCGTGCGGCCAGATTGGTGACCGTGCCGATGGCGCCGTAGTCGATGCGCTCCTCGAAGCCGATTGCACCCATCGTTGCAACCCCAAGCGCAATGCCGAACCCGGCATTGAGCGCGAAGCCCTTCCGCTGCCAGTTAGCTGACAGCCCGCCAATGGCTACGCTCATCGCGACGGCCATATCGACGGCACGTCTGGCGGGATCGTGAATCGGCACCGGATCGTTGAAAAACACCATCATGCCATCGCCGGTAAATCGCTCCAGCGTGCCACCGAATTGCTCGACCAGATGCCCCATGGCGGCGTGGAATTCGCGCAATGCCTGCATCACCAGCTCGGGCGCGGTTGCCTCGGCAAAAGCGGTAAAGCCGCGCAGATCGATGAACACCACGGCGATTTCGCGGCGGTGCGACACCAGCGGATCTTCCGCGCCGCCGGCGACGATCAAGTCTGCCAGCGCCGGCGAAAGAAAGCGTTTCAGACGCATCAGCTTTTCGCTGCGGGCAACTTCGTCTGCAACGCGTTTTTCCAGCGACGCGTTCCACGCCGCCAGTTCCGCGGCCTGTGCTTCAACCTGGTCGTAAAGGTGTTTCACGCGCAGCAGTGAGCGCACCCGTGCCAGCAATTCAGCTGGATGAATCGGCTTGGACAGAAAATCATCTGCGCCGGCATCAAGCCCCCGTACGCGCTCCTGATTGGGGTCCAGTGCTGTCACCATCACAATTGGCAACATGCGATGTTGCAGGTCCTCGCGCAGTGTGCGGCAGACGGCAAAGCCATCCATGCTGGGCATGATAACGTCGAGAAGGATCAAGTCGGGAGGTGATGCGGCGACGGCGGCAAGACATGCGATGCCATCGTGCGCGGTACGCACAAGATAGCCGTGCACCGAAAGGAGATCAGAGAGCAAACGCCGGTTGGCCTCGACGTCATCGACGACAAGAATAGTGCCCGATGCGCAAGTGGGAACTGCAACAGCCATCATCGTGCCCCTCCCAGCGCCGGTGAAGATTGTGGTTACTTAACCGTTTTACTCGCTTAACGCCCTCTGGGCAACTCAGGGAAACCACTAGGTTGACGCCGTTTGTGACCCTTGCCAAGTATTGCGGCGCATGGTCGACAGCCAAAAAAGCGATGGAGCCCTGGCAAGTAACCCGGTCGAAAAGCTACGCAGGAACCAGTGTGCGAATGGTACCCAAAAAAGCTTTCAGGTTTAACGGTTTTGGCTCAAAGGCATCAAAGCCGGCAGCCTGGATTTTTTCGCGCACATTTCCCATCACCGACGCTGTCACGGCGATCACTTGGGTATGCGCGATCCCGGCATCGCTACGGATTTCGCGAATCGCATCCAGCCCGGACATGCCCGGCAGGTGAATATCCATCAGTACCAGCGCCGGACGCAACGAACGAATCAAGTCCAGCCCGATTTCACCCTGATCCGTCTCGACTACCGAATAGCCCTGATGCTCAAGCACGTCCTTCATGAGCCGACGGCTCTTTTCGTCGTCTTCCACGATCAGTATCAAAGGCTTCTCCTTATGAACCATTACGCAACCGTTGCCGTTGTTGGCGCAGCCTGCGGCAATATACAATCAGGCAATGTGAATGAGAACGCGGCGCCTTTGCCCGGCTCGCTCTCTACCCAAATCCGACCGCCGTGCAATTCAACGAGTCGCCTCGCCAATGAAAGGCCGAGGCCCGTTCCTTCAAATTTGGCGCTGCCGTCGGATTTCAATTGGCGAAATTCCTCAAAAATCGCCGCGTGATTTTCAGACGCAACACCCATCCCCGAATCTTTAACGGTCACCATGACGACATTTGTATCACGTTGTGCCACCACCTCAACCCACCCGTCCGGGTAGGAAAATTTCACCGCATTGGTGAGCAAATTGATCAAAATCTGCTTGAATTTACGTTCGTCAGCGACGATATTGGACACCCCGGGCGCAATCCGCACGCGCAAATGGAGCTGATGCCGTAACGCCCGTTCGCGCACCAACACCATTGCGTTATCGATTGCCATCGGCACGCTGAACGCTGCCAAATCGAGGTCCATATGGCCGGCCTCGATCTTCGATAAATCGAGAATATCGTTGATGAGAGAAAGCAAATGCTGGCCAGATTCATTAATGTCTTTCACGTACTCACGCTGCTTGGCGTTGAGCGCGCCGAAGTACTCTTCTTTCAACACATCCGAAAAGCCGATCACCGCATTGAGCGGCGTGCGTAGCTCGTGGGACATGTTGGCGAGGAACTCAGACTTGTGGTGGTTGGCTGACGCCAGTTGTGCTGTTTTCGCTGCAACTTTTTGCTCGAGTCCGGCGTAGCTTTCGCCGAGCCGTTCGGCCATGTCGTTGAACTGATTTGCCAATAGTTCAACTTCGTCTCTTGTGCGCACGTCGATACGCGCGCCCAGATCGCCGGCAGCGATTCGCTTTGCACCCGCTCCAACCTTGAGAATCGGTGCGGCAAATGCGCGCGCAAGCAGGTAACTGACCAAAAAGGCGGCAAGCAAGCCGATCGCGAGCAAGCCGATGGCGCGATACATCGCCGCATACACCGGGCCCATCACTTCAGAAGCAGGCTGCTCAACGAACATCCACCAACCAGTCGCAGCGATCGGTACTGCACTGGTAACGACCGATCCAGACTCGATGCCGGCCGAGCGAAACAGCCGCACGTGTGGCGAGCCAGGGCCGACGATGCCGCTAGATGTGGTGGGTGCGGCGACATATTCCGACTTTCTGGTGGCGTCGGTTAGCGCCATAAATGGCGGGTACCGGGAAAGGTCCGTCCGGCGCAGGACCAGACTAAGGTTTGGGTGTGCAATCAGCAGCCCGCTGGCGTCGACTACGAACGCATTGCCCGCCTCGCCAATCGTGATGCTTCGTACGAGGTCGGCAACAAATTTTAGATTCACTTCGGCAACGGTAATTACCTTTTCGGTACCACTGCTTCGGCTGGCGATCGATACATGGGGTGCGAGGTTGTCCCGGAAATATGTTGGCCCGTAAGCCTGCAGTTGTCCGATTTCCGCAAATACGACCGGCGAAGCCACTGGTTTTTTGCCAGACCTGACGCGATCCAATTCGAGTCGAGATACATAGAGTTCCTCAGGCCCACTGGCCTCGTATCGTGCCAATTCGACAATGGCAGGGGTCATCTTCATGACGCGATGAAACTCATTGCGCCGGTCCTCAAGGTTCAGTCGACCACCCTCCCACGGTAACGCGTCGACGTCCGCAACTGCACGTTGAACCGACTCTAGAAAGGCCTCGATTCGTGCCGCGGCCGACTTGGCCAGTGTCGCCTGAATTTCGGCGATTTGAGCTTCGTTCTCGCGATACGCAAAACCCATTTCCACCCCGCTGTGCAAAGTCAGGATGACCGCGATCATGGTCGCAAGTACGATAAAGTATTTTCGGTGCAGCGTATTGGGGCGAATGAGATTCACAGGCGTCTTGTCGAAACACACTCCGTGCAAAGGGCCGCTGGAAATCCACCTGAGGCCGTAGTCACTAGGGCATCAATCGTGGCTGTTGCTTGCCGCAACGGGCAACGCGTTTGTCAAGAAAAACGCCCGTGCCGCGAGACGGAAGACCTATTTGACACGAATATGCGATACGCCGCGCAGGTAGCCATTAAATCCTACCCGTACAGGTAGGAAATAGAACCAGACTCGTGGTCATAATGGATTCGAACAGGAGCCTGGCTCAGGACATCCCAGCAGGTCGATCGGTGGTTTTAAAAAATTTACTGGTCCGAAATAGCAGCGATTTCTTTAGCGTTATCGCCGATGCTGCGGCAGTTTCAAGGTTGACGGCTAGTGTGAAAGACGACGGATATCGAATCGGGATCTTGTCCGCCGGTACATCTTGCAGCAACAGCAGGAGGAATTCGCAAATGGTCTGTGCCTCCGGCAATGGGTCGGCCTCGTAGCTGAGCAAGCCACCCCATTTGGCGTAGTTCGTACCATCGTAAATGCAGGGTAACCGCGTTTGATTGAGGCAATCGATGATAGACAGAGGTTTGGTGCTGGTGAGCGCGGTATGCGGCACGTCAACGCCGACACGACCGGCTGACACCACTGCTCGCACTTGCGATAGAACATCCTTGTGGACGTCTAGTTCCGCCACTTCGATTTTCCCAATGAAATCACTCGCCCTTTTTGCATCAGCGCGCAATTGCTTTGCTGCTTCGCCAGCCGAAGACAACACCACGATTTTCTCAATTTGCGGAAAGGCCTCAGACAGTATTTCCCAACGCTTGATGTGTGTAGGCGCAAAGGAGGTAAAGCCAGTGACATTGTGCAGTTTACCGAGATCGGGCCGCAACAGTCCGCTCAGCACCGGGTCGCCCGCAACTGAAAAAATGATCGGTATATTGTTGGGGATTTCCGCGGCCCAAATTGTCGACGACACGCTTTCCGAGACACAGGCAAAGAACGGCGATGCGCGAAGTGCGCGTCGAAGTGTTGCATGGTCCCTTTGGACATCAAATGGGATGGCGACCAGATTCAACGAAAGACTCCGCGGAGCTACGCGCAGGAACTCGTTCTCGATGCTGAGGCGAAGTTCATCCAGCCGGGCCGGTGTCCTGCGACTGATCAACGCCACGTGGATCACCTTCGTTTCGCGTCTACCCGACGTACCCGCGCCTGCGGAAATCGTCGATGCAGTCACCGCCAGTGCCGCAGTACAGGCTAATTTCAACAGATGCCGTCTTTTGACCTCAACGTTCATTACAGCCCAAGGGAGAAAAGCATGAAAACAAAATACGAATTCATATTGATTGGTGTAGGCGTCAACGACATCACCGACAGGGGTGCGGATTGCAACCCGCCGCCGGAGTGGCCTGACACTTGCCCAAAGGGGGTGCCGAGCTTTCGGGCCGATGAAGGCCACGAAGCGGACAAGTATGCCGAAGACGGATACATTTGCATACAGGGCCCGGGACGGCCGGAAGCACTGGGTGGTGCACGGTTTGCCACTGAGGCAGCTGGAATGAAGTGGCTTGCCAGCAAAGATGGCATCAAGTTCAAGGATGTATTCAAGAATGTGTTTCTAGCACGTGTTGTTGCATTATCACAGCCGAAACCATGAAGATAAACCTCGGCTTATATATGAATGCCAACCGCGGCTACACTGGCAGCGGCGCACTAAATCCCTACGCGGTTCGCAATATCGAACAACTGCTTCGGCTGCGCGATCGAACCGGCCAACCGCTTTCGAATTTGAACGTCGAAACGCGCCTCGCACGCGACGCAGCCGAGCATCGGCGACCGACTGAGGACGGCATGGACACCGTCGCAGAGACGCATTGGGTCAGTGCGCGTGAATTTGATCCCCTAAAGATTCACGGCCAGACAATGAATGGGCTGGTGGGTAATCCGGTCACGACCGGGGATGCTAAATTACTAAGCGCGCCAGCGCTGGAATCTTTCGTCGACAAACTGCGCAGGCGAGACCGGCGCGGTAAGAACGTGCTGGTGCTTTGGGGGCATGCCGATGGGCCGCGGGGTTTTCTGTTCTCGCTCGTCAACAAGGTGCGCGGCAGATGGGGCCGAGACATTCTGTCACCACTGGAGGTTGAAAACGCGTTGACAAAAACCGGCGCGGGACTCGATCCCCTGAAGTTCGTGTGTATGGATGCGTGTCAGGGCGCGTGTCTGGAGTTTGCCAGCATCCTTCTGCCACACGCCGACTTCTTCATCGCCAGTCAGACACCCGTGCCTGGTAGCGGATGGAACTATGAGTCCTGGCCGGCAGTACTGAACGAAGCGACCAACGATTGGGAAGCGACTGCGATCAAAATCGCCAACAACTTTGCGACCAGTAACCCGAGAAACACGTCGATCTCCGTCATCCGACTGGACAGAATTTCGACTGTGTTGAACCAACTGCGAAGGGTCACTTTGCAGTTTCGCGAAAACTCGTCCGCGCGCGCGCAACTACTCGAAGCCAGGCACGCAGTGCCCACATATGACAAGAATCTGCGCGGGCTGGTCGATTTCGTTGCGCTGTTCAATGAAGCAGCGTCACGCGTTGCGCCGCAAAGGCTGGCAGACGAGTGTCGCGCGCTCGCTGCTGCCATGCGCGATGCAATCGCTGCATCGCAAGTTTCACCTGACTTGAGCGCACAGGCACCGATGAGCGGATGCTCGATCTTCTTTCCGACCGCCGAAAGCGCGTTTGGCGAACCTTGGGACGAAATCACCAGTAGCATCTATTTTAGTGACGCTGCCCAGTTGTCGCTCTTCAAGAAGACCGGTTGGCACGAATTGTTGAAACTGTTAGTGCCATCGGTGGCGCAACGACCGCCAAGGCCATAGACCGCCAAGTTGATGGCCTTGGTATAGTCTGGTGTTACCGTCTCCATGTTTACTAAGGCATACGATGCGCTACTGCAACCTCGGCAAAAGCCAACTGAAAGTCTCCGCCCTGTGTCTGGGTACCATGATGTTCGGCGACCAGACCGAGCTGCCTCACGCTCGCAGCATCGTGGCGCACGCGCGTGAGCACGGTGTCAATTTTATCGATACGGCCGATGTCTATTCGACAGGTGCGTCTGAAACCATGGTCGGCGAACTGCTACGCGGTGATCGCGACAACTGGGTGCTGGCCACCAAGGTCGGCAACAAAATGTCTGACAAGCTGAATGAGTCGCACTACGCGCGAACGTGGGTGATGCGCGAAATCGAGGCCAGCCTGGCGCGACTCAGCACTGATTACATCGACATTTATTATCTGCACCGCGACTACAACGGCATGGATCTTGAAGAGCCGCTGCGCGCTATCGAGGCGCTGCTGCGCGCCGGAAAAATTCGCTATTGGGGCGTGTCGAATTTTCGAGGCTGGCGTATCGCCGAGGTCTGCCGCATGGCGCGTGAACTGAACATGCCTGGTCCGGTGGTCTGCCAGCCCTATTACAACCTGCTCAATCGCATGCCGGAAGTCGAAGTGCTACCGGCTTGTGCGCACTATGGCCTCGGTGTGGTTCCGTACAGTCCGATTGCACGCGGGGTGCTGGCGGGCAAATACGTGCCTGGTGCCCAGCCGTCAGCTGATACCCGCGCCGGTCGCGGCGACAAGCGCATCATGCAGACCGAGTTTCGCGACGAGTCTCTGGTGATCGCGCAAACGTTGCAAAGCGAATGCGCGAAGAAAAACATTTCTCTCGCGCACTTTGCGACCGCGTGGGTGCTGGCGAATAAAACGATCAGCGCCGTCATTGCTGGGCCCCGCACCCTGGCGCAATGGCAAGATTATTTTGGCGCGCTTAATGTCGCGATTAGTGCTGAAGATGAGGCGTTGGTAGATTCGCTGGTGAGTCCGGGGCATCCATCGACGCCCGGATACACTGACCCCGTTTATCCGCTGGATAGCGGGCGGGGATAAACGCTTAGAAAGCGTTGAAACACCAAACTCGTTTACTGGCGCTGATTTCCGGACAAAATACCCCCGAAAAGGTCGCCAATAGCCGATCTACGTGAATTTGTGCTAAGTAGCTCTCAAATCTGCGGCCTCAATCGGCAATTTCCGCACCCGTTTTCCCGTCGCCGCAAACACCGCGTTGGCGACACTGGGCGCGCAAGTCGCCACTACCGGTTCGCCGATGCCGCCGGGCTTTTCTGACGACACCACCAGATGCACATCGACCACTGGCATCTGATTCATGCGCATCACTTGGTAATCGTGGAAATTGCTTTGCTCGACCTTGCCGTCCTTGAAGGTGATTTTGGAAAGCAACACCGCTGACAACCCGTAAGCAACGCTGGATTCGACCTGCGCCTTGACGATATCGGGATTAACCATCGTGCCGCAGTCGACCGCACAAGTCACTTTGTGCACGCGAATTTCGCCTTTGGCGATGGAAATTTCTGACACTTGCGCCACGTAGGTGCCATATCCCTCCATCAGCGCAACACCATGGAAGCGCCCACTATGCGCTTTGCCCCAGCCAGCTTTGCTGGTCGCAATGTTCAACACATTGCGAAAGCGCTCGGCCTGTTTGCCGTTGAGCATCGCAAGCCGATACGCGACCGGATCTTTGCCGCTGGCTGCGGCCAGCTCATCGATGAAACTTTCGTTGGCAAAGCAATTAAGCGCATGCGAGACCGAGCGCCAGTAACCGACGCGTACGCCGGCATCGTGAATCGCCATTTCGACAAGAGTATTGGCGATGTCATAAGGCATTACGGCGGCCTCGGCCATGAAGGGATCGATACCATCCTTGACGAAGGCCCCGAAAAGGCGGGACGTGACCGAAGGCGAGGTAAGGCGGTATTTTATTGCCACCGGTTTACCGCTGGCATCCAAACCTGCAGAGAGCGTGTTCAGGCTGACCGGACGATAGAAGTCGTGCGTCATATCGTCTTCGCGTGTCCAGATCAGCTTCACCGGTTTGCCGACGGCTTTGGAAATTTGAACCGCCTGCACGATGTAGTCGACATCGATGCGCCGCCCGAAGCCACCGCCGAGGAACGTCGTGTGCACCTTCACCTTTTCCTTCGGGAAGCCGGTGATCTGCATCGCCATGCCTTCAGCCAATTGCGGAAATTGCGTCGGCCCGTAAATGTCGCAGCCATCAGCACGCACGTCGGCGGTGAAGTTCATTGGCTCCATGGTCGCGTGCGCGAGGAACGGAAGTTCGTAACTGGCTTCTA
>JBDTPE010000033.1:0-11985 GCA_039932875.1 Betaproteobacteria bacterium
TTGCGTGTGTCTTTCTTGTTCTTGTCGAACTTCTTACCGCGGGGGCCTGGACGGGGCATGATTTACCTCTAGCTAAATTTGAATTGGGTTATGTGCAATATCGGCATTGGACTGAAACGGTTCTTGTTACTCAGGAAACCTTTGACGGAAATGTTGTCGCCTGCTTTTACGCTGTTCATCTCTGTTGCCAATTCACCAAACGCTACGGCGTTCATTTCGACTTCAACAGCAACTTCTGCATTGCCTTCGCGTTGTGTCGATTGGTGGATCAGTGTCAGATTCAGCGCCGCGACGCCGCCCGGTGTTGCCCTGAGCGTGTCGCGCGATGCGACTTTTCCTTCAAGAACGGTCTGGTTCCTGGCCAACTCGTCGTTTCAGTTTTTGCTTGAAGTCCGCGAGGACTTAAGCAGATTCCTTTGCCACTTCTTTCACGGCTTCCCGGGTATCGCCCCGCGGAGCTTCTTTAACGCCGTCACGCACGTCGACTGACCTGGATTTTTCTTCCTTCATCATCGGCGACGGGCCGGTTTCAGCCGCACGTTTTTGTACGGTGAGGTGGCGCAGGACGGCATCGTTGAACTTGAACGCGTGTTCGAGTTCGTCAAGTGTGGCCTGGTTGATTTCGATGTTCATCAGCACGTAGTGTGCTTTAAACAGCTTCTGGATCGGGTACGTCATTTGGCGACGGCCCCAGTCTTCGATGCGGTGAACAAGTCCGCCGCCCTGGGCGATGGTCGCCTTGTAGCGGTCGATCATGGCGGGCACTTGCTCGCTTTGATCGGGATGGACAATAAATACGATCTCGTAATGGCGCATTAAAATCTCCTTATGGATTAAGACGTTACGTAATAAATTAAAGCGTAAGGTCTTTTGGTTTAGCTTCCCGCCATGCGCACGGAGGTGAAGCAAGGGGTTTTTGAGTCTTGCTTGAAACTAAGCAAAGGTCCCAAGCAAGCCCGCAATTATGCGGGAAAAAGCCAACAAAATCAATCCCTTTTTGTCGATTGGCCGCAGTAGGCATCTGCATCAAGCGTCATAAAGTCAATGGCCCGGTGCATTGCCGTGCCGGGCCATCAACGAATGGTGAAACCTACTTGGTTACAGTTTTGGCAACTTTTGCGAAATCTCCCGCTTTGACAATCGTAATCTTCGCCGGATCGATGTGCTTTCTCATCGCGGCCAGCACCTCTTCAGGATTCAAGGCCAGGATCTTGTCTTCAAACTGCTTGCTCCATTCGAACGTTTTGCCAAGATAGAGGTAACTAACCCAACCATTTGCGAGGCTTGCATCTTGCGCGCGCGTTTGCACGCGCTGCTGCATGACGCCTGACTTTGCCGAAGCAAGTTCGGTAGTCGTGAAACCTTCGCTCAATGCCTTGGCAACTTCTTCCCTGAATGCAGCTTCAACCTTGGCGATATTCTGTGGTGCGGCGATTGCCTGAACGTTCCAGGCGCCGAGCCGGTCAATGGCACCAACGCTCAAGCCAGACCCAACACCGTAGCTCAGGCCATCCTTCACGCGTATACGCGCCATGAAACGCGAATCGAATCCGGCGCCACCGCCCATGATGTAGTTGGCCAGAAACAGCGCTGGATAATCTGCATCGTCTTCGTTCATGTTGACGTTGACGCGCGCGCGGAACACGGCATTCTCTTTGTCCGGCGTCTCGATTGCGACGTTGGTGGGCGCGATATCGCTGAATTTATTCACCAGGCGCGCGTACGGTGCATCTGTTTTCCAGTCCCCAAGCGTTTCCTTGATGGCCTTCGTCACCTCGGCCTCATCGAAGTCACCCACGATGGCAATTTCGCCGCGGTTTGCGCCATAAAATTTCTTGTGGAATTTTTTGACGTCCTCCAATGTGGCCGCCTTCACACTTTCGATGGATTCATCAATCGATGGTGCGTACCGCCAGTCACCTTTGGGATGCGTGTTGAAGTGGCGTGATATGGCCAAACCGGCCATCGCCGTTGGATCGCTACGCTGTGAATCAATACTGGTCAATGCCAGCTTCTTCAACTGTGCAAACTCTGACTCAGGAAATGCCGGTTCGCGCAAAGTGTGCGCCGCCAGTCTTATTGCGGCGACGACATTCTGCTTTGTCGTTTGGAACGAACCGCCCAGACCGTTGACACCACCCGCAACTTTCAGCTTTTCAAACTCATCCTTCAACTGCGCACGAGAATATTTGGTTGTGCCGCGCATCAGCATTTGCGAGGTAAGGCTGCCGATGGTCTGCTGTCCAAATAGCGATTTCTCGTCCCCTGTGTGAAATCGCATACTGACGTTTACAGACTCGCCACGATTCTGTTTCTGTAGCAATACGACCTTCAGCCCGCCAATATCAATATGCTTGGAGCGCTTATCGATATTGGCCTGCGAGGGATCAAACGCTTCCGCATTAGACGTTGCCTGCTTGGGCTTGAAATCCTTGAGCGCTTCGGCAATGGTCGGCGCCGCTGGAATTTCTGCGCGCTGCGGCTGATCTTCCGGCGTGAATAAGCCTGTCGTGCGGTTGTCGCGCTTGTAGTATTTGGCGGCAACCTCTTTGACGCGATCCAATGGCAGCGTCTCGGCGCGATCACGACCTTGGAAAAACAGACGCCAATCGCCCTGGGAAATGTACTCCGACATCTGCAAGCCAATGTTCTCGTGGTTATTGAGAGCGCGCTCGGCAGAATTCGCAAAGGATTTTCTGGCACGGTCCATTTCCTCTGCCGTTGGTGGATTCTTGTAGAGCTCCTCGACGATACGGGTGAGCTCAGCCTGCACCGGTTCAACTGGTTCGCCTTTCTTCACGACGGCACCGATCATGTGCAAGCCCGGGTCCACGCCCATCAACGGGAAACCAAAAATTTGCGCAGCCTTACCAGTTTCAACCAATGCCTTGTGCAGTCGGCCTGATGGTGAATTCGTAAGCAGGAAGTTGATGAAACCGATGGCATCGGCGTCGTCATGTAATCCTGACGGTACCTTGTAAGCCAGGAGGACAATCTGAATATCGCCTTTGCGGCGCACGACGAAGTTGCGCTCACCATCCTGAGTCGGCTCAACGGTCCAAAGCTTGGGCAGCACCCGCTCGGGTTTGGCGATCACACCAAAATACTTCGCAATCCACTGCAACACTTTGGCCTCGTCAAACTTGCCGGCGACCAGCAGGACTGCGTTGTCAGGCTGGTAGTACTGGCGATAGAAGCCCTGCAGATTTTCGATTTTTACGTTTTCGATATCCGAGCGGTTGCCGATGGTGGAGTTGCCGTAGTTGTGCCAGTCAAAGGCAATACTCTGCATGCGCTTGATCAAAACCCGGAATGGTGCGTTTTCCCCCTGTTCATATTCATTGCGAACCACCGTCATCTCGGAGTCAAGATCCTTCTTGGCGATAAAGGAGTTGATCATTCGATCGGCCTCCATCTGCAAGGCCCATTCGAGATTGTCGTCACCTGCCTGAAACAGTTCGTAATAATTGGTGCGGTCCAGCGAGGTGGTGCCATTGATGCGCATGCCGCGCTTGTTGAACTCCTTGTCGATGGCCGGATTGTTTGGCGTGCCTTTGAACATCAAATGTTCAAGCAAATGGGCCATTCCGGTTTCGCCGTAGTTTTCTTGGCGCGAACCAACCAGATAGGTAACGTTCACGGTCACGGTCGGCTTGGATTGATCCGGGAACAACAATACGCGCAGACCATTTGGCAATCGATATTCCGTGATGCCCTCAACGCTGGTGACACGATCCGGAATTTGTGCGGCAGCGTCGGCTGGCGACACTGCAACTTTGCCAGCAGCGGGCGTCGGCGTGTCCTTGCTATATGCGGATGTGACCACCAGGACAGGCGCTAATATTGCAACAGCAAAAAAACGTTTGGTTGACGCGGGGAAAAGGTCAATCATCAAATTCTCCATGAACTGAAATAGTTGGGCCACGCACTTGTGCGACGGCATGCAAAATTGTGCTGCAAGTCTACTTGCTAACAGGCTTGCCAAAATCGCCTGCGTTGACAATCGTAAAGCCGGCAGGCACAAGATATTTTCTGAAAGCCGCCTGAATCTCAGCGGCCGTTAACGTTTGAATCCTTTGCTCGAGTGCTTTGTCCCAAGCCGAGGTGCGATTCAGGTAGAGATCCTGCGCAAGTTTTTGCGCCAAACCAGCGTCGTTCGAACGCGCGAGTTGCCGGCTCTGCATATAGCCCGATTTCGCGTTAGCTATTTCCATGGTGGAAAAGCCATTTATCGCCAGTACGGACAATTCGTCGCGGAACGCCGCTTCGACGCGCGCTCGATTTTGAGGGGCAAACTGCACATAAAGCAGCCAGCTTCCGGCGTGGTCAAACGGATTGACCTCCAGACTCGATTTGACCGCATAGCTCAAGCCTTCCTTCACCCGAATCCGCGCCACCATGCGCGCGGCAAAATCTGCGCCCCCGCCCAGCATCCAGTCGGCGAGTTTCATTGCCGCATAGTCGGGATCACCGTCACCAAGATTGAGATTGATGCGCGCAAGAAATGTTGCACTCTCCTTGTCCGGCGTCTCAATCAGAAGTGAAGCGGGCGCCATCGCCTGATACGTTGACTCGAGCTGCTTGAATGGCTTTTGTGATGCCCAGCCATCAATCAGTTCCTGTAGCAACTTACCGGTTGCGTACTCATCAAAGTCGCCGACCACGGCGGTCAGGGCATGATCGGCACCGTAGAAGGTTCGATGAAAAACCTTTACCTCGTCGAGGCTGGTCGCCTTGGTCAGCCTGATGGCTTCATTCAGAGTGAGTGCGCGGCGCACATCGTTTTCGGGAAACACATTGAAATGAAGGTCCAACGCTTCGCTGGCTCGCGCGCCGGGGTCAGACAAGGCACGTTCAAGTTCGGCCAACTGCTCCTGCTTCAGTTGTGCATACTCGTTAGCTGGAAAACTGGAATTTCGCAGCATATCCGCAACAAGTTTAAGTACCGCGGGGAAGGTCTGACGTTTTGCAGAAATGTTGACGTATGCGCCCGTAGGGTCACTGCTGATGGAGACGTCCGCCTTCAAGGCGTCGATCTGGTCGCGTAACTGCTCGCGGGTTTTGGTCGTCGTGCCGCGCATCAGCATGCCGCCGACCATGTCTCCCGCAGCACGTTGGCCAATCAAATTGGCCTCATCGCCAAATCGCAGGGCGATCTGCGCATGAACGGTTTCTCCACGCGTTTTCTTGGCTAGAAATGCCGTCTTCATTCCACCCGGTAATTGTCCTTGCTTCACACGTTTTTCAATGTTGTCTGGTGAGGCATCAAACGCTTCGCCGATGGCGATTGGCGGATCACCGACGTAGCCTTTGACGACCGCACTCACATCATCGACCTTGGGAATTTCCGCACGATCAGCCTTCAACACCGGCACAAATGTGCCCACCGTACGATTGGCCGGTTTCAGGTACGCGAGCGCCGCGCGCTGCACTTCCGCCGCCGTCGCATTGCGAATCCGGTCGCGGTGCAGAAAAAACAAGCGCCAGTCGCCTGCACCTACTGCCTCGGATAATCGCACCGCCAGATTCACCGACGAATTGATCGTGAGATCAATATCGTTGAGCAATTTTGATTTGGCCCGTTGCAATTCATCGGTCGTGACCGGGCTGACTGCAAAGCCATCGAGGCCTCCAAGCAAAATCCGTCGCGCTTCGTCGAGGTCTTGTTCCATGCGCAGTTCGGCCCAAACCAGCGACACGGTTGGATCGCGGTTTTCAAAATTCTGACTGGCGACGTTGGTGGCTTTTTTCGTTTCTACCAGCAGTTTGTGCAACCGGCCGGAAGGCGCATTCGTCAATACTTCCGATATCAAAACTGTCATGGCGTAGTCTGCGTGGGCCATCGGCGGCACGTGATGTCCTGCGGCAATCACTTGCACATCGCCATTGCGCTCCAGCGTGACGCTGCGGCCACCGTCCTGAACCGGCTCTTGGGTATGGAGTATCTGAAGAACACGCCGCGGTTTCGCGATCGCACCAAAATGCCGGGCAACCATTGCGAGGGTATTCGCTTCGTCGATGCGCCCTGCGATGGTGAGCACGGCATTGTCTGGCTGATAGTGTTTGGCGTAGAACGCCTGTAGACGCGGCACAGAAACATTTTCAATATCCGACCGAGCACCGATGGTCGACTTTCCGTAGTTATGCCAGAGGTACATGGTCGAAATAACCCGTTCGGTCAAGATCGAAGTCGGATCGTTTTCACCAATCTCGAACTCGCTACGCACGACTGGCATTTCAGTGTCGAGATCAGCTTTGCGAATGAACGAGTTGACCATGCGGTCGGCTTCGAGTGACAAGGCCCAATCGAGCTGCTCGTCGGACGCCGTGAAAACCTCGTAATAATTGGTGCGATCACTCCAGGTCGATGCATTCCATTGCGCCCCGCGCTTGGTAAATTCATCGGTGATCTTCGGATGCTTCCTTGAACCTTTGAACAGCATGTGTTCCAGTAAATGCGCCATGCCAGACTCACCATAACTCTCGTGCCGCGAGCCAACTTTGTACGTGATGTTCACGACGATTTGCGGCTTGGATGGATCTGGTGCGATCAGTACTTCCAGACCATTGGCAAGACGATATTGCGTGATGCCTTCGACAGAGGTAATTTTAGCGACGCCCTTGGGCAGCGCAGGCGCCGCATACCCTGCAAGGGTTAACAACATCGTGCCAAACAGCAGTGCTAATCGAAACAGAAGTTGCATGTCAATCGAAATGGGCGCGATCGGGATCGGGGTGGGAACGACGGGGGAATTGCACATCGACTGCGAGTGCGGCGATTCTGGCAGGAAACCTCAGAATCGGTGTAACAGAATGTACCCACAGGGGATATGTTGCTGGCAGCATCAAGCCAACATCAAGCTTTCGGCCTTGATCATATCGGCCGCCTTTTCCGCAATCATGATGGTCGGAGCGTTGGTGTTCCCGCTGACCACCCTGGGCATGATGGAGGCATCGACAACGCGAAGCCGCTCTATGCCGTGCACCCGTAATGAGCTATCGACAACGTCTCTGGCCGCGTTGCCCATCCGACAGGTGCCGACGGGATGATAAATCGTGTCTGCCTGACCGCGAATGAACGATTCAATCTCGACGTCGGTTTTGGCATCAGCGGTTCGGCGCAGTTCGGTGGCACCAAATTTTGCGAGTGCTGGCTGGTTGAGTATGCGCCGCATCTGTTTGAAGCCGCGCACCATGCGAACCATGTCGTCAGGATCAGAGAGGAAATTTGGGTCAATCAGAGGCGGGGCCATCGGGTCTGCGCTGGCTAAGGTAACGCTACCGCGGCTGAGCGGTCGCAACAGGCAGACATGACAGGAGAAACCGTGCCCAAACACAGTCTTGCGACCATGGTCCAGCAGTTTGCCGACGACAAAATGCAATTGCAGATCGGGAATCGCTTCGGCAGGATCGCTCTTGATGAATCCGCCCGCTTCCGCAAAGTTGGATGTCAGCACACCGGTGCGCTGCCCGCGCCACTCGACCATGCCCTTTAGTACATGCCATGCACCAGCGATTGAGAGGCCGAACAAGTCCTTCAAGTGGGGTGCATCATAGACCTGCACGGTGTCGATGTGATCGTGAAAATTGGCACCCACCCCGGCGAGATCATGTACCACCGCGATGCCATGTTGCGCAAGCTGTGAAGCCGGGCCAATGCCGGAAAGCATCAATAGCTGTGGGGACTGCAATGCGCCCGCACACAGCAACACTTCGCGTTGCGCCTTTACCTGATGCAACGTACCGCCGCGCCGGTACTCGACGCCGATTGCCCGCTTTCCATCCATCAGGATTCGAGTCGTGTGTGCGCCGGTAATAACTTGAAGGTTTGGTCGACTCAAATTGGGTGTGAGGTAAGCCTTAGCCGCACTATGGCGCTCACCGTTCTTGTGGGTCACCTGATACCGTCCAACTCCTTCCAGTTCGGCGCCGTTGAAATCCGGGTTGACGGCAAAGCCGGCCTCTTCGGCGGCCTCTACAAAAACAGCGCCAAATCGATTGGGACTGCGCAAGTCCATGACGTTCAGCGGGCCGCCTATGCCATGAAACGCATCCTCGCCGCGCTCATTATGTTCAGCCCGCTTGAAATACTTCAGCACCTCGTCATACGACCAGCCCGAATTACCCAATGACGCCCAGTGGTCGTAGTCGCTACGATGGCCGCGGGCGTAAACCATCGCATTGATGGAACTCGACCCGCCAAGAACTTTGCCGCGCGGCTGATAGCCAATCCTACCATCCAGTCCACGTTGCGGCACCGTGTTGAAGGCCCAGTTGGCCTGTCCGGTTTGCGCCATCATGGCGATACCTGCGGGGCAGTGGATCAGCACACTGCGATCCGCAGGGCCTGCTTCGATAAGCATCACGCTGATATCCGGGTTTTCACTCAGGCGTGCGGCGAGTACACAACCGGCTGAGCCGCCGCCAACGATGATGTAGTCAGTCATAACGATTGATTCGTGAGGTATGAGGACGAGTAATGCAGACCGTAGTTGCGCTACGCAGCAGCACTCTCCCGCTGGCGCCGGGCTTCAAACAGGCAAACACCGGATGCCACGGAAACGTTCAGGCTTTCGACCGCACCGAACATCGGGATACTGACGATCTGATCGCAGTTTTCACGGGTCAGGCGGCGCAATCCCTCGCCTTCCGCACCCAGTACCCATGCCAGCGGGCCCGCAAGCTTGGCCTCATACAGCGACGACTGACCATCTTCGTCCGCGCCGACGATCCAGATATCGCGATCCTTCAACTCGCGTAGCGTGCGCGCCAGGTTGGTGACGGTAATGTAGGGGATCGACTCAGCGGCACCGGACGCGACCTTCATTGCCACTGCCGTCAGACCGACGCTTCGATCCTTGGGTGCGATCACCGCGTGCGCGCCAGCCGCATCAGCCACGCGCAGACAAGCGCCCAGATTGTGCGGATCGGTGACGCCATCTAGCAATAGCAGCAACGGCGGTACGGTCAAAGTGTCAAGCACGTCATCGACAAATTGCGGCAACGCGGTCGCTTCAACGTTGGCGACAACGCCCTGGTGGCGAGCGTTTCCGGTCATGCCATCGAGCCGCTTGCCGTCTACGAGCATCACCCGCAGGTCCCGAGACTTGGCGTTTTCGATCAGAGCCTGCATACGTTTATCGTCGCGCTTGGCATCGACAAAAATCTCGCGGACGCTTTCCGCGCGCGTACGCATTCGTGCACCGACGGCGTGGAAACCAAAAATAATCTGCGGTTTCATTTTTTCTTCTTCGCCTGCTTGGCGTCGGTTTTTTTCGTCTTTGCGGCTGGTGTCGGCTGGGTCCTAGCTTTCGTAGCAGTCTTCACTTTGGGTGCACCGGCGGCGAAGCCCGCCATCGGCGTGGTCGGGGGATTGGCGCTACTGACGGTGATGACCTTTTTGTCCGCCTTCGCCTCGCGTGCTTCGCGGCTTTCTCGTGCCGGTTTCACCAATAACTGCGGCGATATCGATGGCGCTTTGACGCCTTTTAACACCGCCGCTTTGGGAAGTGTTTTCTTCCCAGCTGCCGACGGTTCGTATTTACCTTTGCTGCGATTGGCGTTTTCATCTATGTCATCGGCCTTCTTCAGTAGCTGACCGGCGAGCGCGAAGTCGATCTTGCTAGTCTCGATATCGACGCGCACGACCTTGATGTTGACACGATCAGACAATTGGAATTTCTTCTTGGTGCGCTCGCCGATAATGGCGTGCTTGGCCTGATCGAAGTGGAAGTAGTCCTGGCCAAACTCGGAAATATGCACGAGACCTTCGACGTAAACCTCGTCGAGTGTAACGAAGATGCCGAAACCTGTGACACCGGTAATGGTGCCAGCGAACGTTTCGCCCAGACGGTCCTTCATGTAGTAGCACTTCAGCCATGCCGTGACATCGCGCGTGGCTTCGTCGGCTCGACGCTCGGTGGCGGAGCACTGCATACCAAGCTGTTCCCAGGGCACTTTTGGGTCATAAGTCGAGCCGTTCAGGATAGCCTTGATCGCGCGGTGGATAAGCAAATCGGGATAGCGGCGGATCGGTGAGGTGAAATGCGTATAGGCGTCGTATGAGAGCCCAAAATGGCCAATATTGTCAGGGCTGTAGACCGCCTGTTTCATTGACCTGAGCAATACCGTCTGCAGCAACGGCGCATCCGGACGGCCCTTGATTTTCTTCAGTAGCTCTGCGTAGTCGCGGGGACTGGGGGTCTTGCCACCGGGTAAGGTGAGTGCGAAATCCTTGAGCATGATGCGCAGGCCATCGAGTTTTTCTTCGCTGGGGCCGGCATGGATGCGATAAAGCGCAGGATGTTCGTGTTCGATCAGGAAATTGGCGGTACTTACATTCGCTGCCAGCATGCATTCCTCGATCAGCCGGTGCGCATCATTGCGGGTGGAGGGAACGATGTTCTCGATCTTGCCGCCCTCAGTGAACAGCATGATGGTCTCAGCGGTATCGAAATCGATTGCGCCACGCTTGTTGCGCGCGGCCAGTAGCACCTGAAATACTTCGTCCAAATGATGCAAATGTTCCCACAGATTTTTGGCGATGCCGTGATCGGGCTCGTTGGCGTACAACAGCTTGGCGACGTTGGTGTAAGTGAGCCTGGCAGCCGAATGAAATACTGCCTCCATAAACTCATAGCGCTTGATTTCACCGGTAGCGGAAATCGACATCTCGCATACCAGTGCCAGGCGGTCAACGTTGGGCTTGAGCGAACACATCTCGTTCGACAAAGCTTCGGGCAGCATCGGGATCACGCGGCGCGGGAAATAGACGGAATTACCACGCAATCTCGCCTCCCGATCCAGCGCGTCGCCGGTTTTTACGTAATGCGAGACGTCGGCAATCGCCACCAGCAGGCGGAAGCCCTTGCCTTGCCGTTCGCAATACACGGCATCGTCAAAGTCGCGTGCAGTTTCGCCATCAATCGTCACGAATGGGAAATCCCGCAAGTCTGTGCGCCCCTTCATATCGGTCGCTGTGACTTTTTTCGGGACTTTTTTCTCAAGCGCAACAACGTCATCGGGCCAGATGTAAGGGAGATCGTGTTTGCGCAAGGCAATTTCGATTTCCATGCCAGGGTCGGCGTAATTACCGAGAACTTCGGTAACGCGCGCGACCGGCTCGGAATTCTTCGCCGGTTGCGCAACCAACTCGACCATCACCACTTGACCACTCTTCGCGCCGCCATCAAAGCCGGGTTCGACCAGAATATCCTGACTGATACGCTTGTTTTCGGCGACGACAAACAGCACGCCGCGCTCGGAGAAAAGGCGACCAACCAACTTGTTGTTCTTGCGCTCCAACACCTCAACGATAGAACCCTCGCGACGCCCGCGACGGTCCAGACCACCAACCCGCACCATCGCACGATCACCATCGAGCACCCGGTGCATTTGTTTGGGCCCGAGAAACAGATCATCGGAACCGTCGTCCGGAATCAAGAATCCGAACCCATCCGGGTGCCCTTGTACGCGACCGGGAATCAAATCCAGTTTTTCGACCAGACAGATGTCGCCTTGTCGGTTACGCATCACCTGCGCTTCACGCTCCATGGCTGCAATGCGGCGCGTGAAACCATCGAGCTCCTCCTGATGAATTTCGAGCATCTCGCCAAGCTGCTTGATATTCATTGGCACGCCGGTCTTGGCGAGTATTTCGAGGATCAGTTCGCGGCTGGGCAGCGGATTTTCATATTTGGCCTGCTCGCGAGCCTTGTGGGGGTCGGCTGCGCGAGGCGACTGGTGGGACTTATTGTTTTTCTTGGTCAAAATGGCTTTCGGATTTGATCGGATGATGGTTGAAACTTTAAAAGTGGACAGGAGGAGCGGTATTCGCTATGATTCGCCCTCATTTTACGCGAAGCGTCGCTCTCATTTTACGCTTTCGCAACCTGTAAGCCCGGATGGCGGAATTGGTAGACGCACTAGGTTCAGGTCCTAGCGCCGGCAACGGTGTGGAGGTTCGAGTCCTCTTTCGGGCACCAA
>JBDTPE010000034.1:0-11961 GCA_039932875.1 Betaproteobacteria bacterium
GTTTCAGAAAATGTGCCACCAGCAGCGGAATATCTTCGCGCCGCTCGCGTAGCGGTGGCAACCGCAATTCCACCACGTTGATGCGGTAAAAAAGATCCTCACGAAACTGCCCATCCTTGATTGCCTGCTCCAGATCGCGATGCGTTGCCGACACCACGCGCATATCGACCGTCAATTCCTGTGACCCACCCACGCTTCGAAACGATTTTTCCTGCAGAACCCGCAGCAACTTGACCTGAAGGCTCAGCGGCATGTCCCCAATTTCGTCCAGAAACAGGGTGCCGCCATCGGCTTGCTGAATGAGCCCTTTGTAATCGCGCATGGCGCCGGTAAAGGCACCCTTGCTGTGTCCAAACAATTCTGACTCCAGCAGATTCTCCGGGATTGCACCGCAGTTGAGTGCAACGAACGGGCCGCGCGCACGCGGGCTGGATTGATGAATACAACGCGCCAGCAATTCCTTGCCGGTACCGCTTTCTCCCAAGATGAGTGCCGCTGCGTCATTGCGTGCAATGCGCTGCGCATCGGCGAGCACCTGCTGCATTTGCGGGGAGCGCGTAACGACGCCGTCATTGGCCATTGTCAACATCGGCAAAGCGCTGGCCAAGGCCTTCTCGACTTCGGCCATCAGGGTGCGGGCGTCAAATGGCTTGGAAAGATAGCCGAACATGCCGCGCTTGGTCGCCGCCACCGCAGCTGGAATGCTGCCATGCGCGGTCAACATGATGACTGGCATATTCGGATAACGGCGGCTGACCAACTCAAACAACGCCATGCCGTCCATGCCGGTCATTTGCATATCGGTGATGACCATGGACGGACGAACTGCTTCGATCAGCGGAATGGCCTGTTCCGCGCTGCTGGCTTCAGTCACCAGATAGCCTTCCTTGTCTAGGCGCATCGCCAGTAACTTCAGCAGATTGGCGTCGTCATCTACAATCAGAATTCGCGGCGTCACACGTGCCTCAGATCAGCAAGGTGGGAATCGTAACGGTGACCTTTGTACCATGATCGAGACGACTCTCGACCTCGATATGCCCGCCGTGTTGTTCGACGCATTGCCTAACGATAGTGAGGCCCAGGCCGGTACCGGCAATCGGCGACGCATTTTTACCGCGATAGAAAGTCTCAAACAGATGCGGCACATCGTCTTCGCTGATGCCGATGCCGTGATCGGCGATGATAAAGCGGACACCTTCCGAGCTTGGTATGACCGAGAGCGAAACGAACCCGTTGGACGCACTGTACTTGACGGCATTGGAAAGCAAATTGGTCAAGATATGGCGCATTAACTTGACGTCGAGCGCTCGTTCGCCAATATCGTCTGGCACGACCAATTCAACTGAACGGGTGGCGCTATCAGACTGAATTTCCAACACGATGGCCGCACAGAATTCGCCGACATTGACCGGCTCCGGCCTGAATTCGAGCTTGTCCGAATCGGCGCGACCGATCAACAGCACCTGCTCCTGCATTTTTGTCAGGCGTGCCACAGAGCTCTTGATCAGCGTCAACAGGTCGCGGCGTTCACTTTCGGGCATGCGTTCGCCATAGTCCTGAAGCAATTCGACCGACGACAAAATGGCTGTGATCGGCGTACGGAATTCATGCGAGGTCATCGCAACGAAACGCGACTTCAAGTCTGACAGTTCGCGCTCACGTTGCAGTGCGCGCCGAATTTCGTCTTCCGCAAGTCGACGGTCGGCAATGTCGATTACGTTCCAGATCGTACCTGCCGGAAGATCGTCCACGTCCAACGGCCGCCCGGTGATCTGAAACCAGCGCAGCTCACCGTTGGCGCGTTGCAGCTGCCGTTCGATATCGAATGTGCGTTGCTTTTTCAGCGCGGCAACGGCATCGTCAACAAAGCGTCGCCATTCGGCAAAGCTGGCAAAAAGCACTTCACCCGGCTTGCCGATCAACGCGCCCCGCGGATGACCAAGCATGGTTTGTTCAAGTGCCGGGTTTAGCCAGCGAAGTTGTCCCTGCTGGATGAACATGATGCCAGCAGCGGAAGTCTCCAGGATGGCTTCGCGTTCTGCCAGCGAGTGCGAAAGCCGCTCTCTAAGCTGAATCTGCTCGGTGACGTCGGCAATGAAATTTAATGTTGCCACTCGCCCTTCCCAGTCGATTGCCACGGCGCTGATCCGCAGCCAGAGCACTTCGGCCGATGCATTCAACACACGAAAGGTATAAGAATTCTCCACCGTCTCGCCGCGCATCCGCCGCAAGTAATTGCCATAAACTCTGGCGCGATCATCCGGGTGAATCATTTCAATAAAGGGCGTTTGACGAACCGTCTCGGCGTTGCGCCCGGTCAACTCGCGAGCGCGAGGATTGGCGAAACGGATGTAGCCATCCTGCGTGACGATGATGCCCTCGCTCGCGTTCTCCACTACCGCCCGGTAACGCGTCTCCGACAGCGCCATGGCACGCTGCGCGGCCTTGCGATCCGTAATATTGCGGATGAAAGACGTAAACGTATATTCGTTGCCGGACTTCACCGGCCACACCGATAGTTCGATATCGAATTCGCTGCCGTCACGCATCAGGGCTGTCGTTTCGATACTCGTATTTAAAATGCCATGCACACCCTGTTCCAAGAAGCGCTTGACGCCATGGTGATGAGAGGCACGGTGCTGAGTGGGTACGATCAACTCCGTGAGCTCGCTGCCAATCGCCTCATTTCGCGACCAGCCGAACATTTCTGTGGCAGCAGTGTTCCAGTCGACGATGTGGCTGTTCACGTCGATGGTGATGATCGCATCCCGCGCAGATTCGATCATCAGACGCATGCGCTGGCCCAAATCACGCAGGGATTCTTCCACCTGCCGCCGGATGGTGATATCGCGAACGGTAACGATACGCACTGGCTCACCGTCAATGACAGCTGCTTCGGTGGCGACCAAAACGCGCAGTTTGTCACCTACGCTCGTCATTAACAGCGGCTCGCTGCCGCCATAAGCCAGATCCTCAGTGTGGCCGATCAACATGGATTCCGGCTGGCCGATCACTGCCTCAGCCGTGTAGCCTGACAGCGCCAGCAGCGCGTCGTTACAGGAGCGTATACGACCGGTTCGGTCGACGACGAACGCGCCAATTCTCGCCGCGTTGAGCGCAGCGTGCGCGAGGTGGTCTGGAAATTGATCGGCAGGCGCGGTCATGGGTGCACGTTGGAGTTTAACGTTACTGAGCGTGGATGTTGGAAATCGATCACACCGCACTTGCGAACGCCGGCGGCACCAATACACATTTGGCGGATTACGTAGTACGCCAATTGGCGGGCTGGTCAGAGCACTATTGCCTAATAAGGCTAGGCGACGGCGGTGGGATTGCGCTTGCAGATTCTGGCGGGCATGGATACATCAAGGAAAGGCGTATGCCATCGGCGTTTTAATCACCGGCTCACTAGTGAGGAGGGCTATTACCGCGGTTAGCTGCGCGGTACTGTCTTGCGAATTTCGCAATCTGCCAACTTCTTCAGCGAGTATCGATAATGGCCCGGCGCGTTGCGGACAAAGGTGCATCGTCGCGTAGCCGAAGTTCGCCGTCTACGGTCGATATGCCAAGGTCGCGCCACAATGCGGCGAGATCCGGCCTGCCGCCTGCGTCTTTCAACTGCAAATGCAGATCCGTCAGCACTGAAAGGCCGGTTGCGGCATCAGCCACCTTCAAGGCCTGCTCCAGCGACCACGCCTTACTGTAGTTGCCACCGCCAGCGACGATGCCGCGCAAGGCGTCCTGCAGGCCGACTCGATTGTTGCTACGTTTACGTAACTCCACATCGGCGAGCAGACAAAACATCGCGCCACCCCAATACGTCCGACCCCAGGTCGGCGTGTGGTCCAGACCGCGATCACCCTTCTGCGGCATGCCTTGCTCAATGTTACGCAGCAACTCGGCCCAACCACCACCGCTGCCCGACAGGCCTGCACGGGCACGGGCGATGATTTCAACGTAAGTGGCAGCGCCCTCGTGAAACCAGTTCTGATTGCGCGGCACTTCAGGAATCGCCAAGTGAATCATTTCATGCACCATGATCCAGTCGGCGCGGTAGGTGGCATCAGACGTATTTCGGCCAACGTTGACGCGAATACGCAGTTCGGGATCGCTAAACGTCGCACCAGAGGTTATTGCGGCGCCGTCACCGGTGATCACCAAAATCGTCACGTCCGGGACCGGGAATTCGCCGAAATAATCGCTGACTGCCCGCCCTGAGCGCGCTATCCATGACTGCAATCGTTGCCGCGTTGATGCGTCCAGGCCTGGTGAAAACTGCAATTGCACGTTGGTCTTGCCGATGGTCATCGCGGAAAATTGTGGCTCGGGCTCTGCGGGACTAGCGCCGCATGCAAGGCTGCAGCAGGCGAGGAAAAACACTGCCGCCAAAGCGGCAAAGTTATTCAACATCCAATCCTGGCGCGGTCTCTAGGCTGAAAAAGGTTGAAACACCGCTCGTACACTTGTGTTTGGATAACATTTGAAATTTTCATTTGGGCAGTCGCGCCGGATACTTGCCCGACTTCGGTTCCATTGTTGCCAGATCCCAGTCGGTTTCGACAAACGGTGCGCGCGTTTCTTTCTGCACAGGGTAGGCACTGACTTCTTTTTCATCGTCGATGATTTTTCCACGTCCTTCGGCAATGAAGTACAGCACACGAATGTCATCCGCATCACGATCCCACGGCCGCGCACCCGCTTCGACCAAAACATGGGTTTCCACGTCGATTGTTGGCAACACGGCAATACCTGCCGGCCATGCCACTGGATGATCCATCTTGATTAATTTTGCGCGGGTTTCGCCATAGCGGCCAAACATCGGCAGCGCTTCACCGTGTTTGTCAACCGCAATATTGTCGCGTTCATGGTATTCAAGATCGCCATCGCCGCCCAGCATCAGGAACGGCAACTTTGCATCCGTAGAAGGTCCGCCGCGCAATACGTTGCCCACTGCCGAGAGTCGACCGTTCTGATACGGATGGGTGCCCCATTCCAGCGCCATTAGGTTGTAATGAACTGCACGCGTTCCGGGGTTATAGATAAGGTTGTTGATCACGCTGCCGCGCACGCCACCCTTGAACAATGGGCTGCGTTCGAGGTTGTGTGCCCAGATGTTGCGATAGAAAAGGATATTGGTCACGTTATCGTGTACCAGCGAGCCCTTCGAATGCTCGCCCTTGGGGTGGCTTGCGTCGGCCAGGCCCTCCGCAGCGAGGTTGTACGAAAACGTGACATCGTGCGACGTATTGGCACGCCACTCATCCGGCGTATTGCCTTTGAAGCGTGGTCCGGAAGCCGACATATTTTCGTCGATCGCCCAACTAAACGTGCAATGGTCGACGATCACGCGGTGGGCGGCGATTGTGCCGAAGGCGTCGGGATCCCAGCCGCTGCGCTTGGCTTGGCCATCAACGCCGGTGCGAATGCGGATGTGTCTGACAATTACGTCGTTTGTACGGACATTCATGCCGGCTCGAATGATGGTGATGCCGGGCGAAGGCGCTGTTTGACCTGCGATGGTGAGGAAGGGCTCACGAATTTCTATCTCCTTCCGGCCCATGTCGATCACGCCACCAACCTCAAAAACAACGACACGCGGCCCCGTGGTCTCAATCGCCTCCTTGAGCGAACCAGGTCCTTCCGCACGCAGATTGGTCACACGGATGATCTTGCCGCCGCGCCCACCAGGTGTTTGCGCTGCCCATCCGACTGCGCCGGGAAAACTCGTCTGGATTGGTGGCGCAGCGTAGGCAGAGGAGCCGACGAAACTGACACAACACAGCAACGATAACAATTTGCACATGAGCAGGCACCCCCGAAGAGAGCTGATTATTTTAGGTCCGATATTTTGATACATGTGACGGCGCTGGTCCGCGGTCGCATTCTATTCAACGTCGGACTCTACACGATTGCGTCCGCTGGACTTGGCGACATAAAGTGCCCGGTCCGCGCGGCGCAATACATCATCAAACGCATTGTCATCGTTTGCAATCAGGCTGATACCGATTGATACCGTTATTCGTCGCGTCTCGCCGCTCAGAATGACCGGGGCTTGTTCAATACTTGCGCGCAACCGTTCTGCGGCAGCGAGGGCCTCATTCGTGCCCGCATTCTCGAATAGCGCAACGAATTCTTCCCCACCGAGTCGACCGACCAGGCTTGGACCACGGCAATTTTGCGCCAGCAATGCTGCCACGTGTTTGAGTGCCTGGTCGCCGCACTCGTGGCCGAAGTGATCATTGAATGATTTGAAGTGGTCAATGTCGATGATCGCCACTGCAATTTTGTGGCCGGTGCGCCGCGCAGCAGCGAAGCGCGACTGGCCGGTGGCGTTGATAGTGCGACGGTTCGGGAGGTCGGTGAGGTAGTCAGTCGTTGCGGCCAGTTCCCATTGCCTGCGAATGCGTTCGGAGCACATCATCAGGAATGCTGTTGTACCGACCACTGGCAAAACGGCCACCATCAGCGGCGTGACTGCGTTGACCCAGCTAGCTGTGTCGAGTATCGAGGTTGCCTCGCTTGGGCGCGCGACAAAGTAAATGAGCCGAAGTAGCATAAACCCGGCCAGCGAAAGCATCATGGCTGCGAGTACCCGGCGGCTGGCAGCAGCATCGTGCCGACTGCCTTTGATGAGGCTCGAGGCAGCAGGTAGCAGACAAACAGACCAAGCAACGGTAGCGACAATGACCCGTGCCTCCAAAGAGGGCATGACGGCGGCAAACCAGAAAATGCCAAAGCTCGCCAGCGCTACGGGCAAAAAAATCCACCAGGCGTCGGCATGACCGTCAAACCGGCGCACGGCGCGCCAGTAAAGGGCCATCGCGAGGAACAGGCAGCCATTGCCCATGGGCAATATGAATCCCGGTGAATAGCCCTCCTGTGCCGCCAGCAATAAACTGCCGCCGGCTGCAAGCAAAGTGCCAATGCGCCAATCGGCCGCACTCGGCTGCACATCCGGTGACATCCCGCGTTGCATCAAGCCGAGCACACCACCGTTAAGCAGCATCATCAGCGTCGCAACTATCAGTGCCGTACGAGGGTCCATGTAGATCGATTTTGCCTGAGACGGGAAAACACTGTTCGGTTACGCCTTTCGCCGCTTCGTGGCACGCCGTCGGTGCGCGTATTCCGCGAGTGAAAGCTACTGCCTCAGTATTTCGCTTCCAGAAAATTCTTCGCTGCCGCCAGAGTATGTACGGGGTCTTCTTCGTGCGGCACATGGCCCAGATCAGGGAATATCTGCAAGCGACTACCCACAATATCATTGGCAAAACGCCGGCCAGAATCCGGTGGAATAAGCCGGTCGCGGCCACCCCAGAGGATCAGCGTCGGTATTTTTATTCCAGGTATACGTGTCGTGATGGCATCGATTGGCACTTGCTTGAGCCGTTCGGCAAGCGCCTGCCGATTGCCTTCTCGCAGCGTCAATTCAAAATAGCGATCGACCAGTTCCGGCGTCACCCGTGTCGGATCGCCATACACATTGCGAATGCTCTCTTCGACGATGCGGCGTGGCAGCGTCACGCGGGCAATCTGATTCAACACCGGCAAGCGGGCAATGCGAAAGCCAAGTGGAATTGAACTCGGCGCCAAAGGATAGCCTGAACTATCAATCAATATCAGGCGATCCACGCGCGCTGGTCTGGCCAGCGCGGTAACGAGCGCCACCTGGCCACCAAACGAATTGCCCACCAGCACGCAATGGGAAATGCCGAGGCTATCCAGAAAAGCATGCATGAATGCTGCGTAGTGCCCGACCGTGTAGTCGTTGTCCGGGGTCGGACCCGTCAAACCAAAGCCTGGCAGATCGAGGCGAATCACACGTCGCGTGCTTTTGAGTCCCGCCGCCCAGCCATCCCAGGTGTGCAGGCTGGCCGACGTACCATGCAGAAGTACGATAGGGCTTGGGTCATCGCGCGGCCCTTCGTCGCGCATATGCACCTGCATGCCCGCGACGTCGACGAACACGGATGGAGGCGGCGCCCAACGCTCACGTAAGTCTGCCACGCTACGATCAGGCTCCCAAAAGGCAACCACAAAGGAGGCTAGCAACAAGATGACCAGCAGGGACAATGCCGCCAGCATTCTCACGATAATTCGCATTGCACTTTCTCCGGTTTGACTTTGCTTAAACTCAGCCTGCGACTTTACGCAATGCCGATAGGTTGTGACAACAAATATTCGCCAAATACGTTCAGGCGACGCCTCATTGCCTTCGGCGGAATAACAATTTGCCTGCACATACTTCAACTAGTAAGATTCGCCGATGCCCGCGCCCACCCAACCGTACGCCACCAACTTGATCCGATCAAGCTTTCAGAGACGACCGGATATTTTGGCTGACTTAGACCCAGGCACATGAATACCACCGCCTCCAACGGAGCGATTACCGTGCTTGAGGCCAGCTTGTCGCAGGCGCTGACTCAAGATGTACTGCTCGAGAACGATTCAGTTTTCAGGCAACTGCTCGAGTCGTCCAATGATGCGGTGGTAACGATGAGCGAAGATGGCTGTCTGGCAAGCTGGAATCCCGGCGCGACATTGATGTTTGGCTGGACCGCCGCTGAAGCGGTAGGAAAGCGCTTGTCGGAGTTGATGATTCCGCCGGCCATGCGCGAACGTCACGAGGCCGGACGCCAGCGCATTCTCGCCGGCGGTGAGCCGAAGATCATGAATCGCCAGGTCGAGTTGTCTGCATTGCGCAAGGATGGCCGTGAGATCCCGGTAGAGCTTTCGGTGTGGCCGATCAAGCTCGAAAAACACACGCTGTTTGGCGCCTTCATTCGCGATATTTCGGAACGCCACTTCGCGGAAGCAGCATTGCGCGACTCTGAACAGCGTCTGCGGCACGTCATCGATAACGTTAGCGAAGGCATCATCGTGGTGCAGGATGGGAGAATCGTCTTTGCCAATCCACGTACGGAGAATTTGGTCGGTCGCAGCCTGGAGCAGTTGCGCGCGCAGCCGTTCACTGATTCGATACATCCCGATGACCGTCCCGTCGTGGCCGATCATTACGCGCGCCGCTTGCGGGGCGAATATGTCGAACCGAAGTACGCGTTCAGGATCAACAGCCAGACTAGCGGCACGCGTTGGGTGGAGCTGTCCGCAGTCATGATCGAATGGGAAGGCCGATCGGCGACGCTTTCATTCATTACCGATATCACCGAGCGTAAGCGCCTTCAGGACAGCCTGACACAGAGTCTGTCGGAACGCGAGACCATTCTTCAGAACTCGATTGTCGGCATCGCTTTCCTCAATCCGCAGGGCCGTGTGCATTGGGCCAACCGCGTCATCATGCAAATGTTTCGCGGCAAGGAAATCAATTACATCGGGCACTCTCTCGAGCAGTATTACCTTTCGCGCGAAGAGTATATCCGGGTGGGCTCAGCGGTGATGGCCGCTGTAGGCAAAGGCCAGTTCTTCGAGACGGAAATGCAGATGCGCCGTGCCGATGACACGCGTTTCTGGGCCTACCTGTCGGGTCGAGCCGTCAATATGGCTGATCTTTCGCAAGGTACCGTCTGGGTCGTGATGGACATTACGGCGCGCAAGCAGCTAGAAGAAAGCTTGCGGCTGTCAAAAATACAATATCAGACTGTCGTTGACAACGTGACCGAGGGCATGACCGTCGTGCAAGACGGCAAATTCATTTTTGCCAACCCGGCTTTCCTCAACCTGCTTGGCTACACCAGTGAAGAAATTATCGGCAGCGACTTTACGCCAGTGGTTTATCAGGACGATCTCGCCCTCATCATGAGAAATCGCGAGCGCCGCCTTCACGGCGAAGTGTTCGAATCCAAATATGATTTCCGGGTGGTACACAAGGATGGTACGCCGATCTGGGTGCAAGTGTCGGCGGTACTGGTCGACTGGCACGGCAGCCCGGCGACACTCTCCTTCATTGCGGACATTACGCGCCGCAAGCAAGCCGAAGAGGACATCCGCGTGTCGCTGGAAAAACAGCGAGAACTCAACCAGCTCAAGTCACGCTTTGTCGCTATGACGTCACATGAATTCCGTACGCCGCTGGCAACGATTCTTTCCTCGGCAGAATTGCTCAAGTATTACAGCGACAAGATGCCTGCGGAGGAGCGCGTGGAACTGATTGACAGCATCGAGGCGGCGGTCAGACGGATGACCAAAATGCTCGACGATGTGCTGCTCATCGGCAAGGTGGAAGCGGAAAAACTTGAATTCAATCCAAAGCCGGTGATGCTCGATGTGTTTTGCCGGGCAATTCGCGACGAGGCGCTGAGCGCTGCTGCCGCACTGCCGGGGTCAATAGCTGAGCTTGAACTTAATATGACCGATTGCAACGCAGAGGTCGTGATCGACGAGAAACTCATGCGCCACATTCTTGGCAATCTTTTGTCGAATGCGGTCAAGTATTCGCCCAATGGTGGCAGGGTGCACTTTGACATTACTTGCCGCAGTAACGAAATGATATTCAGTGTGGCCGACAGCGGGATCGGACTGTCCAAGGAAGATCTACCGCGCCTATTCGAGACTTTTTATCGCGCCAGCAACGTTGGGAATATTTCGGGGACGGGGCTCGGCCTGGCCATCGTCAAGCACAGCGTCGCCAAACATGGGGGCGAGATCTCCGTCGCAAGCGAACTCGACGCGGGAACCCGCTTTGTCGTCACGATTCCGCGTGTCGATGCAGCCGCAGGTTGAAGCGTTGCAAACAGAGGAATATTGAAACCATGAGTGGCGAACAAATACTGATCATTGATGACGAGGCCTCAATACGCGCCAACATTCAGCGATTTCTGCGTCTGGAAGGTTATGTAGTCCACGAAGCCATGAACGGTCTCTCGGGCCTGGCATGCGTGGCGGCAAATCGCCCCGACCTGATCCTTTGCGATGTGATGATGCCGGAAATGGATGGTTTTACGGTGCTCGCCAAATTGCGCAAAGACGCTGACATGGCCACCATTCCGTTTATCTTCTTGACTGCCAGCGTAGAGCAGGATGACCAGCGTTTCGGACTATCCCAAGGCGCCGATGCGTACCTGGCAAAGCCGTTCAACCTTGCCGAGTTGCTCGCTCTGGTCAAGCGCAAGCTCGAGCAATAGTAAGTTCGCCAACCGCACGATGAAAATCCTGGTCGTTGAAGACGAAACCCCTATTCGCAACAATTTGGTGCGAATGCTCCAACTTGAGCAGTTTGAGGTGCTCGGCGCGGCCAACGGCAGGCTGGCATTAACGATGGTGCACGATTTCGCGCCTGACTTGATTCTGTGCGACGTGATGATGCCGGAGCTGGATGGATTCGGCGTACTCACCGCTTTGCGTGACGACGAACGCACCGAAGCAATCCCGCTGGTGTTTCTGACGGCACTCGATGATCGCGAGAACTTGCGCCGCGCGATGGGGCTGGGGGCGGACGACTATCTTACCAAGCCATTCAGCCGCGATGACGTATTGCAGGCCGTCAACGCGCGGATGGCGCGTGCGGCGGCGGCGGCCCGACGCGAGGCGCAGCGGCTTAGTGTGCGTGAGCAACAATTGCAGCAGATGTTCCAGAATTCCATGATGGGCCAGACCCAGGACCGGTTTGATGTCAAGCCGGTCGACACTAAATTGGCGGAGGCACGCGACGCCACCGTCTTGTTCTCGGACATTCGCGGTTTCACCACCATGTCCGAGCAGCTAAGTGCACAGGAAGTGGCAGAGTTGCTTAATGCCTATTTCCGTGCCGTTTGTGAGCCGATTGTCGCTGCGCGCGGCGAAGCGCTCAAATTTATTGGTGACGGCGTGATGGCGGTGTTTTGCGCCGAGCCCGGCGCGAAGCACTCGCATGCCTACCGCGCACTTCAGGCCGCACTCGGCATGGCGCTGGCTGCCCATCGCTTCAGCAGCTGGATACAAGAGCGCTATGCAAACCGAGGCCTGCCGGCGTTTGCCATTGGCGTCGGCGTGCACAGCGGCGAAGTGATGATGTGCCACGTCGGC
>JBDTPE010000035.1:0-11606 GCA_039932875.1 Betaproteobacteria bacterium
CTCGCAGCAGTTTGTTTTCGCTATGGCCCAGCCCGATCATCACGTTGTAGCCGTCCTTGGCCAGATCGCCTTTGCCGGCAAGCAAACCAACGCGATTGATATCACCTCCGCCTCGTTGCGTCTGGTCGGTCGAGGCTTGCATCGAGACACCGGTGATGTCTTTGCGCAATATGAAATTAATAACACCACCAATGGCATCGGTTCCGTAAATTGCGGATGCACCGTCTTTGAGAATCTCTACGCGATCAACAACCGCGAATGGGATGGAATTAAGATCAACGACGCCACCGTTCAAGCCGTGCGCCGCCATGCGACGGCCGTTGAGCAAAACCAACGTGGATGCCGAACCCTGACCGCGCAGATTTGCAGCGCTGGCGCCATTGTTGCCGCGATCCTGGCCAGCCACAACATCCGAGTTACTTGCCAGGTTATCCAGCCCGTTGCCATTGCTGGTGAGTAACGAGACGAGTTGTTCGGCTGAAACAATTCCCTTGCGGTCAATTTCTTCACGGGTGATTACCTGAATTGGCAACGCGCCCTCGCTCTCAACACGCTTGATGCTGCTTCCCGTAATGATGACTCTTTCGACCGATTGCGGTGTGGGACTGGTTTGCGCAACGGCCGGAGCGGCGACACAAATGAGTGAGATAACCTGAGCAAGCTTCTTTAATTTCACGGCGCATTCTCCCTGTCGAAACGTTAATTGATTGCCAATCCACGGGGGGAGTACAGCCTCAAAATTCCCACCGCTCGCGACCGAACTGCGTCGAGATTGCGTTAAAAAAAGGCATTCCCCCTGCATCGCTTGCCCACAAATCGGCCAAGCGACGTTAATACCAATAAACTACCACTATGTGCTACTTTGCTACCGGTTCGGGATAAATGCAATAACCTGTAACAGTTATTGGTATGTTTACAACAGAATCCGCCTAAAACTGATCGTAACAACTTGCGCGGTTCTGATTTCTTTCCATATCTTGCTGGGTGCGTCATGTTCAGACTTGGTCTCCTCACTTGTATGCTGCTCCTTCTTGGCGCATGTGTTTCTCCCACCACCGTGCAGTCAGTCAGGCCGGTCGTTGCTGGCTTACCAACATCTGTCATCAACATGCTGGCCACCGCCAACATCCCCCAGGACGCCGTGGGTGCGGTGGTGATACGCGCCACCGATGGTGTGACCATCCTTGCGCACCGGCCCAACGCGAGCATGCAGCCTGCGTCGACACTCAAGACCTTGACCTCTATCGTTGGCCTTGAAAGGCTTGGGCCCACTTACCGCGGCCGCACCGAGTTGCGTAGCGGCGGTGAACTCGTCAGTGGCGCGAGCGGCGATTTGACCCTGCGAGGTGACCTGGTACTGCGCGGCCTGGGAAATCCTGATCTTGATTGGGAGGCTTTCCAGCGCCTGCTCCAGGCATTGCGGCACAAGGGCATTTCTGAGATCAGCGGCGACCTTGTTTTAGATCGGCAATGGTTTCAGCCGTCGCGTCCCGATTTGGGGGTACCACCGTTCGACGAAACGCCGGAGTTTCGCTACAACGTGATTCCCGACGCGTTGTTGCTCAATTCAAATTTACTGCAACTGGATTTCGAATCTGGCGATCAGGAAAAAACCTTGGGGATGCGCATCGGCATGTCGCCCAACCTGGAGCGAGTTACTGTGGTCTCGAACATGAAGTTCATTGAGCGCGCCTGCGACAAATGGGAAGATGGCTGGATTCTGCCCACCGTCAGTCGTGACGTTGATGGTGGCATTCGTATCGATTTGCAGGGTGAGTTTCCAAAGAAATGTTCAGCGTCGACTAGCATCAACGTACTCGATCGGGTCGATTTCGCCGATCGCCTGTTTCGCACCTTGTGGCGAAATCTGGGCGGGACATTTAGTGGCAAGGTGCGGGAGACCATGCCCAGCGATGCCTCCCCGGTTAGCATGCGTTTACTTGCACAACAGCAGTCGCGCACCCTCGCCGAGTTCACGCGGGACATCAACAAGCGTAGCGACAATCCAATCGCCCGACTGCTATATCTCAGCCTGGGCGCTCTATCGACGGCTGAAAACAACCTCGCGACCGCTGCACGAGCAGATGTGGAAGTGCGTTCGTGGCTCAACCAACACGCCATCGATGATGCAGGGCTAGTGCTGGAAAACGGCTCGGGGCTATCGAGAAGCGAGCGCATTCGGCCCACGCAATTGGCGGCTGTGCTAAAGGCCGCGTACCAAAGCGACTGGGCGCCCGAATTCATGGCGAGCCTGCCGATCGTCGCGGTCGATGGCGGAATGCGCAATCGCCTGCGCGCCAGTACAGCGGCAGGTCACGCACGCATCAAGACCGGGTCATTGCGCGATGTCGCCGCCGTCGCAGGCTTTGTGACGGACGCCAACAACGAACTTTGCATCGTCGTGGTAATGATCAACCATCCGCTGGCGACGGGAGCGGTAGCACGACCAATACTGGATGCGGTGATTGATTGGGTGACCCGCAACCCTGCGGTGGATTCAACGCAAAAATAATTGCGGAACAAATATTGGCGTGGCTTCGCGAGCATTTTCACCTGAAAAACCGCGCCAATGCTGGACTCAAGCGGTCCCGGGCAGTTCGAAATGACCGTTTACGTTTGCCATAAATGGGTGCAGCTCAAAGCACGCGTACGTACTCGGCCCGTACCTGATCGCGGTCGCCGTGATCAAAATGCCACCACTCACTGCTGATCCCTTTGAAGCCGCCGTGTGTCATCGCATCGCGCAGCAATTGGCGGTTTGCGATTTGCGTCCCGGTCAATTCGCCATTGGCAAACATGGCGGCTTCGAACGCCGGATGAGAGAGTTCGCTTAAGTCGTCGAACGGCGTGCCCATGTCCAGTTCCACGCCGTGTTGGTCAACTAGTGTGATGTCGACCGCCATGCCGAACGAGTGAATTGAGCCGCGCACAGGATTGGCGAGATAACCCAGCAGCTCGGTGCCTTGGAGGGCCGCCCATAGTTGCTCTTGCACACGCTGCGGTCGCAGAGCATCCAGTACCAGCATCCTCAGATCGGCACGCGTTGCCGAGAGCCATTTCACGCTACTCTCCAGTCCCTCGGCAGCGTGCAGGTGTAGCCAGGCGCAGTCGATAGGTGAATAGAGATCGCGACCGACGAAGTTATTTACGCTGGCGTAGCGCAGATCGACACCGATGCCTGCGATGGCCGTCAAAGCCCGGAAATCGGCATTACCTGCGATGGACTCTATCGACTGCGCTCGACTCACAACGACAGGCGATTCAACGCAGCGGCTTGTTGCGAAGCGCTGCCAGGATATTGTTTATCCGCCCAGTACTGGTGGCGTCCAGCCTTGGTTCGGCGACCACTTCGCCGATGAGCCGCTCGATGTCCGCGTTGGTCACGGTCACCGATTGACGCGCTTCAATGGCTGCCTTCATGGCGCGCAGTTTCAGGTCGCGCCGCGCCGCTTGAAATGCCGATGGAGACTCCAGATCGAGTGCCGCTTCCAGCCGCAGGATTAGCATCGCTGCGGCTTCCAGGCGCTCCTCTTCCAATTCCTCGTCAACCTCTGCGTCGTCCTTGATATCGGCGGCTGCAAGACGGGCGCTCAGGGCTTTTTCCCACACCGGCGGCAGGGGCGCAATAGCCGCCCAGCGCGCTGACACATCATCAGGTACTGCGGCTGACTCGACTTCGATGCAAATGGCGCGTTTGGCATCAAGCGCATCGCAGGTACCTTGCCAGCCGCGTTTGGCACTGCCGGCGATGTATTGTTGCGCGGCGTCCCTGACAGCGCGGAATTTTGCGTCCAGCCTGGCCGCCTCTGCGCGCGGCGCTTCACCACATTTGCGCCATGCCGAATCGACATCCGATACGGTGCGTTTGATTTCGGCGGGCGGGGTATCGGCATTCAGCCCGGCAAGTTTGGCGATGAGCTCTTCTCGCGCCACTTGATTGGCTTTAAAGTCAGCGTCGCGAGCAGCGTGCGCCGCATCACGCTGGGTGAAGACGGCATCGGTGGCGGTTTTAAACTCGGTCCACAATGCATTCTCAACCTGGCGCATGAGGGGAAGCGATTTGGCGTGCGCCTGCCATTCGGTTTGCAATTCACGAACCTTGGTGATGACTTCACGGTTTCTGGTATCAGCGGCCAGCGCCTTGGCGCGCGCGATCAACTTTTCGCGTTCAAGTTGTGCCACGCGCCGCGCGTCGGTCAACGGCGTCTCCAGTCGCGCGAGGCTGGCTTTCATGCGCGCAGCAAGTGCCGCCTGAGCTTTGTGTGGAACGGTATGTTCGACGGGACCGCATTTGCGCCACTCGGTTTGAAAATTCTCTAGCGTCTTGGCGAGCTGGCGCAAGTCAAGTGCGGGAGCGGGTATGGGGTCGGCATTGGTTTCGGTCGGTGCGACTGACTCTGCGGGCGCCGCAGCGTCCAGCGCATCGAGCAGAGCATTGCGCGCAGCAAGATTTTCCTGCCGTGCCGCCTTCAGTTTCGCCAGATGCGCTGCCACGGGCACATATGCCGTCTTCAGCGCTGCTTCGAATCGCTGCCACAGCGGTCGGCTGGTGGCTGCAGCCAGCTTGTCCAGCTCCTTCCAGCGATTGCGCAGGTTTTCAATGGCATCGGCGTGTTGCTTGATGGCAACTTTTTCGGCGGTGCTGGATTTGGCCAAGGCTTCAGCCTCAACCACGAGATCATCGCGCACCCGTCCGCCGCCCCAGTGCTGCCAGCCTTTCAGTCGTGCGGTTTCAGCCTGCACCATTTCAAGTCGAGTTTGTAGCGGCTTGTTCAGTGCGGCACCTTTTGCATTGTTACAAGCCTCGTCTATCGCAGTAAGATACTTCGTCGTCTCGGCGAGATGACCGCCGACCAAGGCGTTCTCGGCACGCTCAACGAGTCCACTGACCACTATTGACAATGCCTCATTGCGTGCCTGCTTAGCAGCACTGCTTTCTTCTTTGGCGTGTTGTCGTGCCTCGACAGTGCGCGCCTGACGGGCCTCTGATTTTTCCGATTGCCATTGTGTGAATCGCGCATCGAGGATTGATGCAATTTGCGAATCCGCCACCGGCGGTAGCGCGCGCCAGCGAGCGGATGGCGAAGGCGGCTTTGGCGGCGCGACAGCTTCAGTCGCCGAAGTGATTTCGGTCGACGGTGTCGTTTCTGGAGCTGCGGTCGATTCGGTCGATTCGGGTGACACGGCGGGCTCGGTCGGGGACGGCGCGACTTCACTTCGAATTTCTACTTGCGCAAGCGCGACCGGTTGTTGAAATTCTTCAAGCAAGGCGAGTCGCATATCGACTACGTCGGCCAGTTGCAGCGCATGTTGTAACTCTGCCGATTTTGTCTCGATTTGCGGTGCGCTCGCACTCGCGGGCGCGGTTGGCGCACTCGCAATGACAGCATCGACAATGGCACGCGTGTAGGCGAATTGGGAGCGCTCCTGTGTGCCCTTGGCGATGTCGCCGCATAGCGCAAGCAACAGCGCCTTGGCAGGCTCGGCTTCCGCCAACCAGCGCTTAGCCTGTAGCTGTTGTTCGCCACGCTCACGGGTGAGTGCAGAAAGTTTTGTCCACAGGGCCTGATAGCCGGCAATTTGTTTCTCGTCCAGCAGCTTCGCGTCCAACGCGCCCCAGGCGCGATCGAGTTCGACCAGCCGATTCGCCGGAATCGACGTCTCGTGCATGAGCACAGAAGCCGATTCGATCAGTTTTGCGGCCGCCACAGACGCCAAGCGCCGATTGATCAACGTTTCGTGGCGCTGCTTGGCAATGCGGTGTACGCGCCGGTCGTGATCGCGGAACTCCTTCTCCGCACGCTTGAGCGCGTCCTCGCTGACCAGCGCCTCGACCGCCGCGAGCTTGATGTCGATGAGCGGCGCTTCCTTTGCGATTGCGAGCAACGCGGCATCATCGCCCATTGCCGTCTGTAATTTACCTTCCCATGCAGCCTTATCGGCGTGTTGCGCTGCGACTTGCGCCGGCGACGGCGCGACCGGTTGTTTCGGTGCAGGTGTTGGCGGGGTTGGCGATTCGTTCTTCTTGAAAATCTTGCTGAGCATGGATTGGGCTGATACGGGCAAAGTGGGAACGCGCATTGTGACATTTATCCGGCGCGCGGTTATTTTGTTGCGTGTGACAAGTGGATTCGCGCTGTTTGCATTTGCCAACAGCGCGTGCGCATTCGAAGGCTGCGCCGAACCAAATGCTGATGATGTACTGTCTAGGTGTCGCTTGAACCTGAGCTACCCTAGGGGCGCCGTCCGCTTCCAATACATCGCATGCATCGGCAATACTTGAAAATCGCGCTCCCAGACTCTATCTGCGACCGGGCGGGAGTTGCATTTGAAAACCCCAGACTCCAGCAACGACGCACCTCGCAGGGCATTATCGTGCCGCGAGGCGCGCCAATAGGCGACCCTAAGCTTCCGAGCCGCCCGTGTATTCGAGAAATTGCTCTGGCGCCACGCGGATGGCGGCGCCGGTCGGACACGATCGCACGCAGGCAGGACCGCCGGACTGGTCTTTGCACATATCGCACTTCACGGCTTTCTTGAGCAACGTCTTGTCTTTGCTCTTCTTGTGTACGCCAGGCTCTTCACCGAGACCGAACATGAGCCACGATATCAGTGAAGGTTTGCTCTTTTTCGGCTCCAACGGTGCCAATTGAATTACGCCGTATGGGCAATTGCGTTCGCAGTTACCGCAGCCGATGCAGGTGCTGGAGATGAACACTTCACCATTGGGTGAGCGTTTGATGGCGTCGGGTGGACAATCCTTCATGCAATGCGGATGCTCGCAGTGGCGACACGATGTGGGCACGTGAATTTGTGCAAACGTTGGACCCGCCTCGCGATTCAGCCGTGACGTGCCATCGTGCGTTTCGGCGCACGCTTTTTCACAGTTATTGCAGCGCACGCACAGGGCTTCGTCGATCAATAGAACGTCGGTCGCTTCGCCAAGGCCCTGTTGCATCAGGAACGAAATGAGGTTGCCGGAGTCGGATTTCGATTCCATGGCCTGATTCATTTTGACGTGCTCCATCGACAGCGCACTCATGCGCGCCTGGATGGTGGAGTGCGACGACATCACTTCCGTGAAGCGTTTCGCTTCGAGCATGATGATTTCAGTCGGCACCGCTGCGCGCACTGTGGCGGAACGCGGTGCATCCGACAGTAGCGCCATTTCACCGACGTAGTTGCCGGCCGCGACGTAGGCGAGCACAATTTCCTTACCGGCAATCTGCTTCGATACGGTGACCGATCCGCGCCGGATTAGATATAGCCCGTCAGCTCTGTCACCGTCGGCAAACAACACGTCGTTCGCCGCATAGCGCTTCAGTGTGGCGCTTTCGACAAGATAGTCGACTTCGCTTTCCGGCAACGTTTGCGACAAGTATTGGCGTACGGCGCGCTTCATCTGAACAGAATCCAGTGTCTTCCGAACCGATTCGACCGACGCAAGCAATTTCAACATACTGCGACGCGGCGTCTCAAGCAACAGCGTACGCATACCGGCGCGGATGGTCGCTGTGCGCCGGCGTCCTGACAGCAGGCCCATTTCGCCAAAGAAGTCGCCTTTTTGAAGCTCAAACTTGACCTGCTTGCCCTTTTGGTCGAGCAACTCGACAGTAACATTGCCCTCAACGATCGAGAAGAAAGAGTTGGTGTAATCGTTCTGGTTGAATACGATGGCGCCTTCCTCGGGCCGATGAATTTCGCTCTCCATGAGGACTTCGCGCAATTGCAGCTGCGTGAGACTGGACAACAGCGGCACACTCTTCTGGATATGCAGTACAGCTTCGGCTACCGTTGTGATCTTGACGTTCTTGAATTTGGCCTTGAGTACAGGTTCATCGGCTGGTTCAACGTCGTTGCCGAGGATGTATTCAATCGCCTCGTAGCCCTGATTCATTGCCTGTTTGATCAGTGGATATCCACCCAAGGCACCCACAACATAGACGCCCGGCACGTTGGATTCATAGTGGGACGACAAGGCCGGCACCGCATCCATGTTGGTGTTCGGGAAAGTGATGCCAAAACTCTCCACCAATTTACGCGGTGGAATTGCACCCAGGCGGGCGATGATGCGATGACAGGGAATCGACTCCTGACCGGTTGCGGTATTCGCGATAAACATCATCGGAAATTTGTTGTCAGCCGTAATCGGCGTCGCATCTACACGCTCAACGGTGGTGTTGTAGCGGATGGCTACCTTGTCTTCCTTGTCGGCGGCAAGAACCAGCGCGATATTGCCGTCTTTCACACGCACAAATTCCGCTATGCGGTTGATGAGAATAACGCGATTCTGTTTGGCCAGTGCCAATGCGTTCTCGATACCGGCGTCACCAGCACCGACGACGATAATGGTCTCGTCCTCATACTCTGCCGGATCATTCAATTGATATTGAACAGTCGGCAGATCTTCGCCGGGCACGCCAAGTTTGCGCAGATTGCCCTGCAAGCCGATCGACAACACGATGTGCTTTGCGCGCACGATATCGCCGTTGGTCAGGACAATACTGAAATCCCCCTTAGCCCCCTTGATGCCAGCAACCTCTGCGCCGTAGCGCAGGTTGACGGCGTGTTTCTTTAGCTGCGTGTCCCAAATACCGAGAATGTTTTCGCGGGTGCCTTCGGCGAAGTCGAGCGGACTACGCAACGGAAGAATCCCCGGTTCGGCCATCACGTGCTTGCCCTTCTGATACTTGTAAATCGTGTCGGCGAAGTGGTCTTTTTGCGCCTCGAGCAAGATGTGGGAGAGCTTCAGTTCGGCGGCGTGTCCTGCGGCCGAAATGCCGGCTGGTCCCGAGCCGATGATGGCGATGTCGAATTGGTCACTCATTGCTTTACTCCTGCTGGTACTGTGGTCGCAGCGGCGGCTGTTCTTGCGGCTCCCGCAACAGGTCCAGATTGATTGCGTAACTCCTTGAGGATCGCTTCAAATTCCCGAGGCTTGTATTGCTCATCCTTGGCCAGCGATTGCGTCAGCTTCTTTAGTGTCGCATTGAATTTTTGCGGTTCAGACAACGCCCCTTGTTTGGCGAGGAAGGCACCAATGCTGCCGATGGCCAGCGTGGCTTGCTCGGCCGCAGAATAATCACTATACGTTCCGTGCAAACCATCATCGATGAGTCGCAGCAATACCGCCGACATGGTTTGATTCGAGAATGTTGCCCCGGATATGACTGGAACGGTTTCAAGCGCGAGTTTTTTCAAGGCTGCAGCCTCGGCAAATGCGTCACCATCGCCGGCAATTGCCTTGTGCAGTTTTTGCGTCTGCGCGATGACGCGATCTCCCAACTGAGGATCGAGCGCATGGGTGATTGCACGCAGCATCAACATGCTCGAATCATTAAGGCGAACCAGTCCAGGGGAGATGCTGGGACCAAACGCAGTCTTCGGCTTCCAGCGATTTTCCGACATGGGGTGATGGCAGGCGTGGCAGTCAAACAGCACCAACTCCGGAAACACGCCATCGCGGCCACGCTTGGGATCCGCGAGGATCGTCATGGTCTCGGCTACCGCCAGCGCCTGACCGATCGCCCAAGTTTTTGCGCCATCCCAGACTTTTTTGCGTTCACTGTAGTCCTTGTCGATGACGAAGTGCTTCGGCGCAATCTCGGTAAAAGTATCCAGCTCAAAACTCATGCGCGGATGGCCAGCACCCATGATGCGATGCGTAACAAGTTTGTCTTTATTGCCGTAATGGCAAGACATACACAGTTTTGCGCGAGCCACTGGATCGGATGTAGGGTACATGCCGTCGGCGAGGTTTTTCTCATGTTGCGCAGCGGGCGCGTTGTCAGGTTCTACGTGAGTTTTGATCCATTTCTCAGCCGGACCGTGGCAACTTTCACAAGTCACACCGTCGGTAATTTTGAAGCGTTCGCCCTTGAGATTTTCCGGAACCACATGCGCGTGGCAGTCAAGGCAGATTTTGGATTCGTGCGCCGGTTTCGGCAGGCCTAGATTCTTGGCGATACGTTGTGAACGCTCGTTCAACAGAATGTTATAGGCACGCGCGTGCTTGTCGATTCGCGACCATGTCAGGTATTCATTCTGCAGTACGTTCGAATCTTTCCAAAGCTTTACCGAACCGTGGCACAAGCTGGAGGCGCAGGTGACTGTACCCAGTGTCTGATGCGGTGATTGATACGGTAACGTCTGGGCTTGAGTCTGCATTGCCGCCAAAGGTGCCGCGAGCAACCACAACCACGCAGCGGGTTTTGACGCGGCCCGCAGTGTTGAACACCACATCATCCATCGCTTCATTTTTTTGCTCCTGAGGGTCTGGTGTCAACAAAGCTGGCCCGGTCAATCGCGTCCTTCACCGTCCACAACGTTCCATTGGGATTTCGATAGAATCGCGCCATTTCTTCGCTATTGAATGGTCTGGCGCCGATGCGGCCAAATACAGCAATTTGCCCGCCGGTCTCATCAACGGCGCGGTCGCGATCCAGCCCCTTGGACATCGCCAAAGCCGCCGAAACGGTTTTCCGCCACGCCACCAGTTGCGGCTTGGGTTCGGGCGAAAATCCGTAGAATTTTGGCTGCGAATCGGGCGAGGTCAGTTGAATGACCTTCAGACCATTTACGCCATCGGCGACGTACGCAAACAGGGAGGCGTTGGTCGAACCGACGACTACATCATGCGCATCGTTGAGCTTGCCATCTGCAGTGAAGCGCGTTAACTCCTTCGGTGCGTGCGGCTTTTCTACATCCACGATGACCAGTCCATCCTTACCCGCAGCCACATAGGCGTAAGTGCGCGCAACGTAGATGCCGTGCGCATCGGCGAGCGGCACATTGGCGGTACCGACCAGCGCCGGTTTTTCCGGTGATGTGACGTCGATGACCTGCATGCCCTCGGCTGAGGTCACGAAGAGATAGCGGAACTGCAATGCAGATGCGCGCATATCCCTGACCGGTAGCGTGGCGGCGACTTTCGGCTTCAGCGGATCTTCAATGTTGAGGATCACGAGGCCAGCGTCAGTAGCGATGTAGGCGTAGTTACCGCCCAAGGTAATGTGCCTTGCGCCTTTCAATACATTGCCGTCGTTCCAGGTGACTGCGCGGGTGAGGAAGTTGTTGCGCGGCTCACCGTCGGCAAATGTGTTGACGTTGGTAACAATAAGTCCCTCTTCGGCGTCGACCACGAAGGCGTAGTTGTAAATCGCATGAAACGCCTGCTCCTGGTTCGTCACCCGCATCAGGTCGCCTACATTTCGCGTAGGCGCGATCGGCTGGTTGGTGGGTAGCGCCATGCATGTTGCGTTCTTGCTGGCGATGTGTGCGTCTTGGCCAAGCGGTGAAAACGGCGCGGTGATAATGCGCTGGGAAATACCTTTGTTGGCGATATTGGCGACGTCATAGACACGGAAGCCGCCAGCACCTTCAGCAACATACAAGTATTCGCCACGCAACGTCAGGCAACGTGCTGCACCTACTGTTGAATGATTGTGCGCATCCGGCAATTCCATGCCGCGTTTTTGGTGGTCTGCGAACCAGTCCGGGTAGGCATATTTTTGCAGATAGCTGCCGATTACCGCCTGAGGCTCATCCCATTCCGTGACTTGGACTGCTTCGACGTTTTTAGCCGAGCCTACCCACGCATTGAAACC
>JBDTPE010000036.1:0-11572 GCA_039932875.1 Betaproteobacteria bacterium
GCCATCGAAACCACGCAATACGCCGGCAAGGTGCTGGTGGTGACGTTCTGGGCGTCGTGGTGCGGCCCCTGCCGCGCCGAGCTACCCATCCTCGAGAACCTGCAGCGCGCCGCCAAGGGGAGCGTGCAGGTGGTCGCGGTCAATATCGAGGAACGCGACACCTTCCGCGCGGTGGCGCGCGCCCTGGCCCCGCTCACCCTCACCATCACCAACGACCCGCGCCAGCAACACCACGATGCATACGGCGTCAAAGGCATTCCGCACATGGTAATCATCGGCAAGGACGGCAAGATTCTGCATGTGCATCGCGGATACAGCGAGAGTGCGCTGGATGGGTTTGTGGCGGAGATTAATGCGGCGTTGGCGAGGGGGTGAAGGGTTGGGCGGGTTAGGAACTGGCTAAGGTTCATGTAAGCACACTGCGGAAGTCACGAAAATCATGTGGTGCGCCCCCTAAAAGTTACAGAAATTTTGATCAATCGGACTGAAACGATGGATCGTATTGAGCGTGTTTATAAAATTGATCACCTTCTAAAAAGTAGAAGCGTGGTTTCTTTTCGCGAATTCCTGGAAGCGCTTGAGGTTTCTGATGCAACGTTAAAACGAGACCTCGAATACATGCGGGATCGCCTAAATGCGCCGATAAATTGGGATCGCGATGCGAAGGGTTATCGACTAACAGATATTTCGACTGGTCCCAAATATGAACTGCCGGGCCTGTGGTTCAGTTCAACAGAAGCGCATGCAGTCTTGACGATGCAACACCTGATTGAAAATCTTGAGCCAGGTCTTCTTGGCGAAAAGATTCGTCCGTTGCAGGCACGATTACAGGCCATCTTGGGGTATCGCGATCATTCCGTTACTGAAGTTCGCCGTCGAATTCGCATTTTGCACATGACCTCTCGCAGGACACACTTAAAGAATTTTGAAATAGTGGCAACTGGCGTGCTTACACGGAAACGGATCCATATCAAATATCTAGTACGTGAGAGAAATGAATTGACGACCCGTGACGTATCACCACAGCGCTTGGTGCACTATAGGGAAAACTGGTACTTAGATGGATGGTGTCATCTCCGAAACGACGTAAGGCGATTTGCCGTCGACGCAATTGAGAAAGCTGTAATCCTCAACGCAAAGGCAAAACATGTTTCTGAAAAGGAGCTTGATGTTGTCCTTGAGGGTAGCTATGGCATTTTTTCCGGCAAGGCAACAAAGATGGCAAAGCTTAAATTCAGCGCGCAACGGGCGAGATGGGTTTCATTAGAGGCATGGCACCCAAAACAACGCGGTTCCTTTACAAAAGCCGGCGCGTATGTTCTTCAGGTCCCGTATAACGATGATCGAGAACTAGTAGGCGATATTCTGAAACATGGGCCTGACGTCGAGGTGTTAAGTCCACTGACCTTGAGAGATCGGGTCGCGGAACAATTGCGTGCCACCGCAAAAATATACGTTTAAGGCTCCATAGGCTGCGCCTGGAGCCGCCTCTCGGCTGGCTCACTTGGTGAGCTATTGGCCGCAATAAACTGAATGCCATGAACAATCGTCAATCGTCGGTTGTGAACAACATTCTTGTTAATTGAGGTGTCAAATGCCTGACGTAAGAGTTACCTGCATCAATAAGCAGCCCCGCAATAACCCCCACGAAGGAATTACACACTTGGGCGGGCCCGGATGGCACTGGACAAGGCAACAAGTCATTGACTCAATTGTTGCCAAGACAAATACGTTCTTTACCTATGAAAATGGCAAGAGAGCCGATGTCGGTGTGGTCCACGGACCCAACGGCGACTATTTACGTACCCACGCTGACGGCCAATGGAACGATAACCTTTTGGCCTTGCCGGAATGTCGGTAACTATTAATATTTGCGAGGACCAGCTTATGAGTAATACATTTAAGATTGCCCACATCCGTGAACAAAACGTCGATTTGATCCTCATTCCGCTAGAGGACAATTTTCGCTACAAGGTTGAAGATGAGCAAATTCGGACAAAGAATGCTTTGCAACACTACGCCGCCGCCGCTGGACTAGCGGGTACCGTGATTCCGGTTTGGAATGATGGAGGAGGGAGAATGGCGTTCATAGCTCCTCGTGCCTGGCATAACTTTCTCTGCAGCATCGGCATGGCGTTTGTGCATGCGAATCTGAACCGAGAATTGCGCTGCGGTTAGAAAAGGATTTGATTGGCTAGTCTGGTCAAACTATGTGCGTCATTTGTTGTAGTAAGACTTTGTGATTGAGTTCCCGATTGGTCACCTCGTGTCGTTGGGCCCGTTCCATGACATGGCCGTGTCCCTAGAATATGAGGGACTGCAATACTTTCGCTAATTTACCTTCACGCGATCTTCAGTTTTGCATTGGTAGAGTTTCGAGCAAGGGCCCATCGAAAGCAAATGAGGTAGATGTGAATCCTAGATATCTCACAAAATCCCGCTTCAAACTTGCGGTTGAGTGCCCTACAAAACTCTACTATTCCTGCAGGCCGGGTGAGTACCGAAACATCAAACAAGACGATTCGTTCTTGCAGATGCTTGCTGAAGGTGGATTTCAGGTCGGCGAACTTGCGAAGACAATGTATCCCGGTGGAATTGAGATCATCTCAAAAGACCACACTGAAGCCGAAACAGAAACACTTCAACTGCTTGCGCGTGACGAGGTCATTCTGTTTGAACCGGCGATTCGATTCGGCGATTGGTACATTCGCGTCGATATTCTGATTAAGCGCGGCAATACCATGGAAGTCATCGAAGTGAAAGCAAAGTCCTATGACTCAGCAAATCCCAAGATCGTAGGAAAGAAGGGGGGAATACTGGCTGACATGCTGCCTTACATTCACGACATTGCTTTTCAAACACTCGTCGCGCAGAAAGCTTTCCCCGCATTTCAGATATCAAGTTTCTTGATGATGCCGGACAAGTCTAGAACCGCCACTATCGACGGCTTGAATCAATATTTCAAGGTTCAGCGTACTGAAAACAGCGCACGTGTGATTGTATCTCCACAGTTGAAATCAAAAGGTTGTGGAGAGCATGTCCTTGCATTAATCAACGTGGACGGCCCCGTATCAAGCGCGTTTAAAGAAGGCATTTCATTTCCTGGCGGCCACGATTCAGTCGAGGGCTTCGCACAGCGCATGGCCGAGGCATACACGGCAGACATTCGGGTTGCTCCTTCAATCGGTCCACAATGTGGGAGGTGTGAATTTCGTACGTCACCGGGTGAAGACCTTCGAAGTGGATTCCACGAATGTTGGAAAGAAGCCAACACTTGGACTGATAAAGATGTTGCAGGCGGCACCGTACTTGATTTATGGAACTTTCGTGGCAAGGATAAACTGATTTCGAAAAGCATTTTGAGGTTGAGTCAACTGACCAAAGACGATATCAATTACAAAACTGATGGCGATGGATTAAGTGTTTCCCAGCGCCAGTGGATGCAAATAGCGGGCGTACCCAAAGTAGATGATAAGGGCGGGTATTTTCTAGATACATATTTGCTGCGTGCCGAGACGAAAGGATGGGTGTATCCATTCCACTTCATAGACTTTGAAACTGCAGCTGTTGCGTTGCCCTTTTACGCAGACATGCGACCATATGAACAAATAGCATTTCAGTTTTCTCACCATATGCTAGGCAAGAGCGGCAAAGTTGAGCACGCGGGCGAGTTTTTGCAAAGCGATGCCGGAAAATTTCCGAACTATGAGTTCGCGCGGGAACTAAAGGCTCAGCTTCAAGGCGACACTGGGTCCGTATTCATGTGGAGTCACCACGAAAACACGATTCTCAATCGCATAGTTCTTCAACTGCAGGCGGACAAACAGCCGCCCGAGGACGCCGACGAGCTTATCGCGTTTTTGCGCACACTTACGAAAGATGGGAACAGGGCAATGGTGGACCTGAAAACGGTTTCGGAGAAGACCTTTTTCCATCCTGATACTCGAGGCAGCAGTTCACTTAAAGTGGTGCTTCCCGCCATTTTGAAAGTCTCGGCGTATTTACGCGGCAAATACAGCAAGCCGATTTACGGTGCTACAAACGGGATCAGGAGTCTTAACTTCAAAGACCATATTTGGTGGCGGGAAGATGCAGACGGTCAACTTGTCGATCCATATCTTCTACTGAAGGCATTAGCTACAACGTTGGCGGGACCCGAAGCAGAAAATATGGAGCGTGCGGAGGCGCTTGGCATTGCGGAGGGTGGAGCCGCCGCGGCCGCATATTCACGCCTTCAATTTGAGGACTTGGCACCCGAGATAAGGATCCCAATTAATGCCGCGCTGCTACGCTATTGTGAACTTGACACTCTGGCCATGGCCCAAGTTGTCGAAGCATGGCGGGAGTGGTGCGAAAGTTAGTGTCCCGGTCGTTGCGCCAAAGACACTTTTTCGATTTTTTTTCGAGGAGGAGCGCCATGGCTAGTATCAAGATTCAGGATGTGGCTGATAAACTTGACTATGAATTACGGCGTGCTTTTGCTGCAGCGGTAGAGGAGGTAATTCCAGCCGCGAAGTTTGACGAATATGAGCTCTTTCGTGCCTTCCGTCGGGCAGTGGGTCGCAAATGCAAGAGCTGGGAAACCGTGCCTGATCACTTGGTCGAAAAATATGTGCAGTGAGGAGCCAGACATAAGGGCAATGTTAGAGTTGCTCGCGGGCTTTGCCGCTTTCGCATACAGATTTTCAAGGTGAAACCGCAGTTAGGCCTTCTTAACTGCGCTGGCGCGCGGCAATGGCCCACTTTGGATTCGCCTAGTCAGGCGATCAAATGCATGCAACACATCCCATCATGCTCTCGTGGCATCCCCACCACTATTGGCCTCAATCGCCAATTGCTTGCGTCATCTGTAACATACGCTTAGCCCCAGCGTTCCACCTCAAACGAAAACAAGAATCTCACGAGCGTTTATGGATCCCAAGAGTCTTGAAACTATTCAGCAGCTAATTCTAGAAGTGGTGCCGTCAGACGGTTCTGCGATCGGAAATGCAAAGCTTGAGTTGCAATTGATGGCCGCTGCGAAGCTGGCTGGCGTCAAAGTGAAAGCGGCAAGTATTGAAGCCGCAAAAGCAGAGCTGATCGCGGAGGGTACCTTGGCAAGAGGCAAAGGCAGAGGCGGCTCAGTCCGGCTTACCAATTTAACCAAAGACGATTTCACGCTCAAAACACAATCCGTACCCCCGACACTTTTTGGCCAATCAAACGCAACGAAAAAGAACGCGCCCAAGCGTGCGGCCGCATCCGCGCCGCCCGAAGAGCCGAGCATCCTGAGTTATCGACACGCGGATAAGCGCAAAAATAATCCGCAGGTAGGCTTGGTCAATGAGGCGAATGATCCAGCTGTTCCAAAAACGGAATGGAGGTACGACCCGCACATCGATCCCGCCCTCGCATTCGACAGCAGCCGGGCTTACGTCGAGAAGCTGATTGATGATGCGCTGTCCAGCGGCGATGAATCCATCATGAAGGCGGCGCTCACAGAATTGAAGCGCGCCGATAGCCCGTATCTGAATTGGGCCGGCAAAGCGGAACGTACTAGCTTCGACATCGACACCGTATCGCTGCACGTCCATGAGCGAGTGGACTCGATGAGCATCCTCGCCGCTGTGCGGAAGAAACAGCAGGAATCAACGGTCAAGAAATCGACAGGGCAGCAGGCGGGATTGTTTGCGGCGCCCTTTGAAAACCTGCCTCTACGAGACGCCATCGACTTTTACAAGCACGATCGTGGCTGGGCAAACCGCCTCATCGCTGGCGACTCGCTACTGGTGATGAACTCGCTTCTGCAAAAAGAGAGCATGGCTGGACAGGTGCAGATGATCTACATCGACCCGCCCTACGGAATCAAGTACGGGTCGAATTTTCAGCCGTTCGTCGGCAAGCGTGACGTCAAAGATCGCCGAGACGCTGACCTCACGCAAGAGCCTGAAATGATAAAAGCTTTTCGCGACACGTGGGAACTTGGAATCCACTCGTATTTGACCTATTTGCGCGATAGATTGTTCTTATCTCACGCACTACTCAACGAGTCGGGCAGTGTTTTTGTGCAAATTTCGGATGAGAATTTGCATCTCGTTCGGACGCTGTTAGATGAGATCTTCGGAAATGAAAATTTCTGTCGAATCATTAGTGTTACAAAGACCGCAGGATTTGGCGCGACACTGCTACCAGTCACACAGGACTATTTGCTTTGGTACGCAAAGAACCTCAGTTGTGTGAAGTTTCGTCAGTTGAATACCGATAAAGTCTTGGGCGACACGGAAGAGGATTTCGGAAACTACAAGAAATTTGACGAGCTTAATAGACGATATCGAATCGACAACTTGACTGGCCAAAACAACAACGTCCAGAGTTGTCTTTTCGGTTACGACTTTTCCGGCCGAACTTACTCCACACCAAGCACGCGACAGTGGAAAACGACCGAACCCGGAATGAATCGCCTCGCGAATGCCAATCGCCTTGAAGCGTCAGCTGAAGGACTGTATTACAAGCGCATGCTTGAGGACTTCTCGCTCCGCCCAATTACAGACAAGTGGGGCGACACTGGTTCAGGCGGATTTGGCGATGAAAAATTGTACGTTGTTCAAACGGGCATAAAAGTTATTGAGCGATGCCTAGTTATGACCACCGATCCGGGTGACCTAGTCTTGGACCCAACTTGCGGATCTGGTACCACCGCATATGTCGCCGAAAAATGGGGCCGACGCTGGATCACCTGTGATACGTCTCGCGTTGCCACAACCCTTGCCAAGCAGCGCCTAGCGACCGCAGGCTATGACTACTACGAACTCCGTTATCCGAACGAGGGACTCCGTGGTGGTTTCATATACAAAACTGTACCGCACGTGACACTGAAGTCCATCGCCACCAACCTGGATATTGAAGGCTTGTACGCAGAATTGCATCCGGCGATTACTAAGGCGCTCACGCAACTCGATATTGTTTTGGCAAAACACCCACATGATTTGAATTTCATTGCGACAGAAGGTGGGCGGAAGGGCAAGAAAGTCGATTTTCGAAATGGGGACAAACTTCTTGAGTGGGAGGTGCCCTTCGACTTTCCCGACAATTGGCCCCAAGTTGCAAGGAATGCCTTTGACGCGTTCCACTCCGCCCGCCAAAACATGCGGAAGCTGATTGACGCCTCAATTGCCGCGCATGCAGAGTCCGAGACACTTTACGATCAGCCCGAGAAATCAAAGACCAAATTACGAATCACCGGCCCCTTCACCGTGGAGGCGGTGCCTTTTCCGTCGGTTCTATCTCTCAACGAGACCGCGCAGCCACAAGAGGCTGATGTGGCGATTGCGCGCTCCGGCGAATCTTCCCGGCAACATACCTGGCGCGACGAACTACTTAAGACTGGCATTCGTGGCAAGGGTAGGCAGATGCTACAGTTTGCCTCTCTTGAGACGCTGCCTGGCACGCAGTGCCTGCACGCGACTGGCACACTCGATTCTGGCGAGCGCGTAGTCGTGAGCTTTGGTCCAGAGTACGCCGCACTGGAACAGAGGCAAGTCGAGCACGCGATTCGTGAGGCAGGAGAACTTTTCCCGCTGCCAAAGATAATCGTGTTCTGTGCGTTTGCGTTCGACCCCGAGGCAGCGAAGGATATCGACGCCTACAAGGGAATAACCGCGCTCAAAGCCCAGATGAACACGGACCTGCTTACGGAGGACTTGAAGAAGGCAAGATCGAGCAACCAGAGTTTCTGGCTCATGGGCCAGCCCGATGCGGAAGCGCGTAAGCAGAAGGATGGAACGTGGATTGTCGAGGTCAACGGCTTTGACTATTTCGATACCGTTAGAGGCGAACTCATTTCCGGTGGCAAGGGAAAGATTGCCATGTGGTTGCTTGATACCGATTACGACGATCGTTCGCTGTTTCCTCGGCAGGTTTTCTTTCCGATGGCGGGCAAGGACGACGGTTGGAAAAAGTTGAAGAAGGACATTCGGGCCGAACTGGACGAAAGCTTGCTGGAACAATTTCACGGCACAGTCTCGCTCCCGTTCGCGGCGGGTGAGAACAGGAAGGTGGCGATCAAAATTGTGGATGACCGCGGGATTGAGTCATTGAAGATTATTCCGCTTTCGTAGGCCGACGAGATGCCCGGCCCGAAATCACTGATTATCAATTCGCCGTATGTTTGCCCGACGCGGCATTGGATTCAAGCGCGGGACGGGACGTTGTCGCCGGTAGAAGAGCGGCGAAAAGCGGGGTACGAGATTTTCGACGTGCGGAACAACACACGACGCACGGAAACTTTGGACCTGGTCAACGAAATACGCGGGCGCGTTGATGCATGGCGAGAGGCGGGGTATCCCGGCATCACCAGCATTACGCGCAGCCTTCTAGACCATTGGCATGACCGCTCTGCACGCACGTTACCGTTCTACTTTTGCCAGCTTGAGGCCATCGAGACATTGATCTGGTGGGTAGAGGCGGTAGATGAATTCCGCCAAGGCGTTTTTCTGCAGGGCGACGGTGGCCCCTGGGAACGCCTTTGCAACAAGATGGCGACGGGAACCGGCAAGACCACGCTGATGGCAATGATCATCGCCTGGCAAGTGCTGAATGCACTGACTTACCCAAAGCGAAAAGACTTCTCCAAATCGGTGTTTGTCGTGGCGCCGGGCTTGACGGTGAAGGACCGCCTGCGCGTGTTGTATCCGGGTGAGCCGGACAATTCGTACGATGAGTTTGGCTTGTGTCCGTCCGACGCGATGCGGCAGAAATTGAATCAGGTGGACATCCTCATCGAGAATTGGCACGTGTTGATGCCGCTGAAGGAGCAGGATCGCTCAGTTGTCAAGAAGGGCAAGGAAAGTGATGAGGCGTTTACTCGACGCGTACTGGGCAAACTGGCAGGTTGCCGGAATCTACTAATCTTTAACGATGAGGCGCATCACGCCTACCGCAAGCCTGCTGATGTGAAGATCAGCAAGAAAGAAGCGGAGGCGTTGGGCGTTGATCTGGACGAAGCGACCCGCTGGATCGAGGGGCTGGATCGAATTCACTCGACGCGGCGCATTCAGCGCTGCTTTGACCTTTCGGCAACGCCGTTCGCACCGACTGGCAAGGCAAATACAGAGGCCGGGCTGTTCAGTTGGATCATCTCGGATTTTGGTCTTAATGATGCAATCGAAGCGGGGCTGGTTAAGACGCCACGCGTGGTGATTCGCGACGATGCGTTGCCCAATGCGCAGACGATGCGATCCAAGCTTTATCACATCTACCGTGAACCCGATGTAGCGGAAGATTTGAATCGCAAAGCAGAGCCACATGAAACGCTGCCCAAGCTGGTGCAAGACGCGTACACGCTGCTGGGCGCGGATTGGCGAGCGACTTACCAACAGTGGAAGGCGGCAGGGCACACGTCACCCCCGGTGATGCTGACGGTTTGCAACCGCACGGAAACGGCTGCGCGTGTGGAGAACTATTTTCGGAAAGGCGATGCGCATTGGACCGAGCTGCACGCGCCAGACCGCACGCTGCGAGTCGATTCCAAGGTGCTGGAGAAAGCAGAAATCGGCGAGACAGCCAGCAGCGATAAGGACTATGAAGCGACGCTTAAGTCGATCATCAGCGCTGCATCCATTTCCGATGTCCAGAAGGAGCGACTTCTCGGCATGAAGAAGGAGGACTTGCTGCGGGAGATTGTTGACAACGTCGGCAAGCGCGGCAAGGCCGGTCAGGATTTGCAGAACGTCGTTTCGGTTGCAATGCTGTCAGAAGGCTGGGACGCGAAAAACGTTACGCACATCATGGGGCTGCGCGCGTTCACGAGCCAGCTACTGTGCGAGCAAGTGATCGGGCGCGGCTTGCGTCGCGTCGCCTACGATACAGACGCAGATGGGTTGTTTTTGCCGGAGTACGTGAACATCTTTGGCGTACCGCTGTCCATCTTCCAGGACGTGGGCGGTGGTGGCGATCCGCCGCCACCACCCAAGCCGAGTACGCAGATCGAGGCACTCATCGAGCGAGGGGAATTTGAGATTCGCTGGCCCAACGTGCTGCGAGTGGATACCGTTGTGAAGCCAACACTGGCAGTCGACTGGGCAAAGGTTGACGAACTGACACTTGACCCCGCACTGACTCCGGTGATTGCTGAAATCGCACCGGCGGTCGGCGGCGCCACAGACATGAGCAAGGTACACAAGATTGATCTGGAACTGTTACCGGAAGACTTTCGCCAGCAAAGGTTAGTGTTCAAAGCCGCGCGAAAGGCATTCGATGAACTTCAGGGCAAATACCCGGGCAATCGCGAATATCTGGTGTTCCAGTTAATCCGCTTGGTCGAGGAGTTTCTTGCGTCCAGGAAACTGCATGTGCCGTCACTCTTTCATCAAGATCCTTTGCGCAAGCGCATTCTGGTCGCGCTGAACCTGGACTTGATTGTGCAGCATCTACTGCGTTTCGTACGGCCACAGAATGTCGAGCGACTGGAGCCGGTATTCGATGAAGAGTCACCCATTGGATCGACCCGGTATATGCGCACTTGGTACACCACCAAAGTCTGCCATCCCTCTCAACGGTCCCAGATTAGTCATATGGTGGCCGACAGTTCGTGGGAGCAGTACGCGGCAAATATCCTTGAAACCAGTGGCCTAGTTCGTGCCTACGCCAAGAATGATCACTTGGGATTCCAGATTTTCTACTTATGGAATGGTTCACGTCGGCGATTCGTGCCGGACTTCCTGATCCGTATGGCCAATGGGAAGACGCTGGTGCTTGAGATCAAGGGCGAGGACTCGCCGCAGAATAAGGCGAAGCGCGACGCGCTCGATTTGTGGGTGAATGCGGTGAACGCGAAGGGCGGATTTGGGATCTGGCGCTGGGGGGTTGCGTTTCAGCCGGCGGAGATTCAGGACATTCTGCATACGGCCGCGCAAGCTGGTTAACCGATTGCCGAAATATCCCGGGCCACGCTCGACTTCACAGCACAACACGTTTAAACACTAGCACTGGTGCGGCTCTCCAGCCAAATGGGTCCTGAACGCCGCGCCAGTGCTTGCGTTTGTTTATTGAAATTTCCACGTTTCATTTGCTTCCTGCGGAATCTTGATGATCTCTTCCGTCGAACGAATATTGATTCTCTGCAAGACCTATCCTTCGCCCAGCGCGAAGCACGCGGAGACATCTTGTGTCGCGGGCATCAACGAGTCCGGAGAGTTGATCCGTATCTACCCGATGCCGTTTCGCCTCGTGAATGACGAGCAACAATTCAAGAAATGGCAATGGATTACGGCGCGTATTGAAAAGGCTGTCGGTGACAATCGGCCCGAAAGCCACAAGATCTATGTAGACACCATTGAATGCGATCCCTCGCCAATGCCGGCGGGAGACAAAGGTTGGCAAGTCCGTCGCCAATGGCTCGGCAGAATAAATACTTTCACCGACTTTGCCGCAGCGGAACGAAAACGCATCGCGTCTGGAAATACGCTCGCCTTGCTCAAACCGGCGCGAATTATCGGCCTCGATATCAAACCTGCCGATTTTCCAGAATGGACTGCGGACGAGAAGACAAAGCTACTCCAGATGCAAATGCAGGGAAATCTGTTCGATGCCGTCG
>JBDTPE010000037.1:0-11420 GCA_039932875.1 Betaproteobacteria bacterium
AGACGTTCCGGCGTGGAATCAGTACGCACGCCGTCATCATCCTTGTAGACATTTCCCTTGGCATCAATCAACGGCTCGATTTCGCCGTAGTGTCCGGCTTCGCGTCCCGCCAGCACTTTGCGATGCGAGTCGGCAGCGAACTCATCCATCATCTCTCGCGTAATGCCAAAGCGCTTTGCGACGATCTCTGCGGTCTGGCCCATGGAAAGTTTGACGATGGGATCGGTGAGCCCTTTGAGGATCGCGATGACCGGTGCAAGATAGGCGGGTCGAAATTTGACCGCCACACCGGCGCGCTGGCCAAATGACTTTGCCCCATACCAATCAGCCAGCCAGTTGACCATCGCCGGGCCGAATAGCAGCGGCGCGTGACTCATGGCATCGGTGCCACCGGCCAACACCAGATTGGATTTACCAGCGAGTATGTTCATGCACGCCGAATCGAGCGCCTGCATACCGGAGGCGCAATTTCGCATCACCGTCCATGCCGGCACTTTGTCTCCACAACCGAGCCTCAACGAGACGACGCGACCGATGTTGGCTTCGTCGGCCGATGGCATGGCCGCGCCAACGATCACTTCATCGAATTCAGTTGGCGAGAATTTTTGTCTCGCCAATAGCGGACGCGAACAACCGACTGCCAGATCACCGCCAGAAAATGGGCCGGGCTTGCTTTTGGCTTTGAGGAACGGCGTGCGTGCGCCGTCGACTACGTAAACTTTCCCACTCATTCTGCCGCCTCGGCGTGGGCCCAGTCCGCCGGTTTGCTGACGGTTTCCTTGCCGAAGTGCTTGTCAAAATCATCAACCATGATGATTTCATGCTGCAATACCCGCGCGCGCTTCCACAGTGCCAATTCCGTCTCGGTGATGACAGACAGTTTCATGGCTTCTTCGTACTGCGCGTCCGCACCGTGACCTGTAATACGGCCAGCCTTCTTGGCCGCGCGTACCTTTGCGTCGACCGGTTCCGCAGCGATGACAGCGTGCATGGCCGCCTCCAGCTTGCCCATCAGGTCGGTGTCGCTCTTTGGCAGATACATTCCCGCGATGAGTCGGCTGCGTGCGGCCGATGGCTGTATCAACAGATCGGCGACCTGATGGCCCATTTCATCGCTAGGCTGAATCAAGGTGAGCCCCCGTGGAAACACCATGCGGCGCAGAAAGAATGCGACGGCACGATTAGGGAAGTTATCGATGATGCCGTCCATGGCGACTTGAATCTTGAAAGCCGAGTCATACAGCGCCCAACGCAGAAACGGAAGTTCGTCCGTCTGCCGGCCGCGCTGATCGTAAAACTTCAATGCGCACGACGAGAGATATAACAGCGACAACACGTCGCCCAGTCGGGCCGACAATTTTTCTTTGCGTTTCAGCGATCCGCCGATGACAAACATGCTCACATCGGCCAGCAGCGCGAAGGCGGTAGAGAATCGCGTCAACTGTTGGTAATAGCGTTTGGTGTCGTCGCAAGCTGGCGCAGGGAGGCCGCGTGCACCTGAGATACCGGTCCAGGTAGCGCGGGCAGCGTTTGAAATTGTGAAGGCGATGTGATTCCAGAAAGCTTCGTCGAACTTCTCGATGGAATTTTCCTGCGCCGCCTTCATCTCTTTCAACACCCAAGGGTGGCAACGAATCGCACCCTGACCAAAGATGATGAGGGAGCGGGTAAGGATATTGGCGCCCTCTACCGTGATGGCAATCGGTATCGATTGATAGGCGCGACCGAGGTAATTGTTCGGCCCCATGCAGATACCCTTGCCGCCGTGTACATCCATGGCGTCGTTCAGGACGATACGCATGCGTTCGGTCATGTGGTATTTGGAGATCGCCGACACCACAGACGGCTTCTCACCCATGTCGAGCGCGCCTGCGGTGACGGTGCGGCAAGCGTCCATCAAGTAGGTGTAGCCACCGATGCGTGCCAACGGTTCTTCGATACCCTCGAATTTGCCGATCGGCGTCTTGAATTGTTGACGCACACGCGAATAGGCGCCGGTCGCCATGGAGGCAAATTTGCCAGCGGCGATGGATTGTGCGGGCAATGAGATCGAGCGGCCAGCCGCCAGACACTCCATCAACATGCTCCAGCCTTTGCCGATCATGGGTTGTCCGCCGATGACCCAATCCATGGGGATAAACACGTCCTTGCCAGAGTTTGGCCCATTCATGAACGCCGCATTCAGTGGAAAGTGGCGCCGACCGATATTCACACCTTTGTGCGAGGTTGGAATCAAGGCACAGGTAATGCCCAGATCAGCTTGTTCGCCCAACAATTTATCAGGGTCAAAGCATTTGAATGCAAGACCGAGAAGCGTTGCCACCGGGCCGAGCGTGATATAGCGCTTTTCCCAAGTCACGCTAATGCCCAGCGTTTCTTTGCCTTCCCACATTTGTTTGCAGACGATGCCTACGTCCGGCATAGACGCAGCATCGGAGCCTGCGTCCGGCGCGGTCAAGGCGAAGCAAGGTAGCTCCAGTCCTTTGGCCAGGCGCGGCAGGTAATGGTTTTTCTGCTCCGGCGTACCGTAGTGCATCAGCAGTTCGCCCGGTCCGAGGGAGTTGGGGACCATCACCGATACTGCCGCCGTGCCACTGCGTGTTGAAATCTTCATGACGATCTGCGAATGCGCGTAGGCTGAAAAGCCCAGTCCGCCGTATTCCTTGGGGATGATCATGCCCAGGAAGCCTTTGTCCTTGATGAATTGCCAAACATGCGGTGGCAAATCATATAGCTCGTGGGAGATTTCCCACTCGTGCGCCATCGCGCACAACGCTTCGGTCGGGCCGTCGATGAACGCCTGTTCTTCTGCGGTGATTTTCGGTGCGGGGTAATCGAGGAGCTTGTTCCAATCAGGCTTACCACTAAACAAATCGCCATCCCACCATACCGTGCCCGCATCCAGGGCTTCGCGTTCGGTCTGCGACATTTGCGGTAGTAACTTTTTGTAGACTTTGAAGATCGGTGCGGTCACAAGACTCTGGCGCAATGATTTGAGGTTGCTGATCACCGCAAATGCAATGAATGCCACCCACACTAGCGCGGCAAAGATGCCGGCGAGCGCGCCGCCCAAGGTGAGCGCGAGCAATCCTGCACCCACGACCAACGACCAGACGGCTGCACTGACTGCGTGGTAGGCAAGCGTCCAGATAATTACGAAGGCTGCGACAATGGAAAAAAGAATTGTCATCATGGTTTTTCCTTTCTATGCTTCCTGAAAAAAATGTTGCCCGTCATCATCCGACGGGCCTGTGTTATTTGGTGCGCACGGCGACCTGAGGCCAGCGGCCAGAAATGGCGCTAACCGCTGCAGCAACAATTCATCGTTGGTGGCTTCATGCGGCTGCAATTGCGAAATGATCTTCAGCATATCCGCCCCCGCCAAGGTATAAGAAAGTGCGCCCATCACAAAATGCAAACGCCATGACAGCTCTTCACGCGGTATATGCGGCAATGCAAAACTGAACGCGGCGCGAAATCGCGCGATCATTTCACGGTATTGGCTCGATAGAAATTCGCGGATAAACGGCGCTGGATCGGCATAGGCGCGCCCGAGCAGACGCAGAAAGTTTTTGCCGCCCTGCTCGTGATCGCGTGCGAGCTTCAACGCCGGAATAAACATCGCTGCAAGAATTTTCTCGCAGGTTAGCGGCTTCCCGTCCGCAGCAGTCTCGTAGGCCGACAATAGCTGCATGCGGTCCTGATTCATCGGGTCCAGCCGACGGGTCAACACGGCCTGAAACAATTCCTCCTTTGAGCCGAAGTGATAATTCACTGCCGCCAGATTTACGGCGGCCGCCGTAGTGATGAGTCTCAACGAAGTCGCTTCGAATCCATGCTCCATGAAAAGCTCCTCCGCCGCGTCAAGAATCCGCGACTTGGTGTCGCTGAGATCTATTGTCGACGCTGGCGAGGAATTGCCATTTCGAGATAGTCGCTGGACTGCAGTGGTAGCCATTTAGTATTTACTATCAGTTGGTTAACATTCATATCGAACAAATTCAAACGTTCGTTTGAAATGAGCGTATTACCAGGCCGTAGATGTGTCAATGACTTTCGATGCTGCAGCGCAACAGAAGCGCGTGTTCAAAATGCCAAGTCTGGCGAAAGTGCTGGGCGAAAAAAAACCGCCGGATGTGATCCGGCGGTTTTTTTGTTCGAATGCGCGAAACGTCCTAAACCTTTTTGATGGTTTCGAGCATCTTGAATGTGGACTTGCTCGAGCCGATAAACAGGCGTTTGAAGTATTTACTCAAACACTTGCGCTCCAGCGTGTTGCGGCGTGTGCGCTTTTTTTCTCCAGCCATGGTGACCTCTTGAATGTGAATGCGATTGCGGAAAGCATTGAATTATAAACAAAAAGGGCTGCGCCTGCAGCCCTTTTTGAGGTTTCGGCCAGAACTTACACGCCAGCACGCTGCAAAGGTGCCTTTAAAGACTCCGAAAGCGTGTTGTAACTCTCAGCCAGGTGCGCCTTCGCTTCTTTGCTCATTGGTTTGGTAAGGGCGTTGCGTATCATGTTTTGCAGCTGTATCGCGTTTTCCCGCTGCAGGCTGCGCGCATCGGCTGGCGAATTTCCGGACGCGCGCAACAACGCAACTGACACTCGCTTGATGTGCTCGCGCTGCAAATTGCGTCTAAGCGACGAGATATCGGCGCCCGTGGCAAGCTCACTCCAGATCGCATTCTGCAGCGTGTCATACACATCAGAGAGTTTCAACAGTTTCGAGGGATCTACAACTTTGTTTTGTGATTCCAGCAAACGTTGCGCCACGCCATCGCTCATTAAGACGTCCAGCACCGCTTTTTGTACATTCAGCACGCGAGTAGAAATGTTGGGATCGGTTGTTGTTGCTGCCGCACCCGAAAAATCGAGGCGGCGCCCAAGGAAATCAACACCAATGCGCGATACAAATTCAGGCTTGAACTTAAAGCTATTGACCTTGAACATTCCGTCAGTGACGACACTCAACGCTTCACGCTGACGCGCCGCAGAGGTGGGCTCAAATACGGGCCGATTGGTACCCGCATGATCGCGAACCATCTTGACACCGCCGACGTACTTTGCTGCCAATGGTGCTACGCGAGCCAACTGCGAGAAACCTGCACTGAAGCTCCTCGTCAAACGATCGTAGCTCTCGCCTTCCTTCAACTTCATTGTTTGCAAGCGATCCCACAATTCGCGCGAGAGTTTTATGCGCTTTTTGTAATACTCCAGCGGATCGGCACCCAGGTCGAATTGGTTTACTTCCGGGTCCATGCCGCCAAACTGGCTGATCGCTTCCTCGTCCGTAGCAAACGCGAACTGAGGTTCGGTGGAGCGTGATGCGATTTTGGCAAGCTCATCTTTTTCCTTGGCGGCATCGATTGGCTTATAGCTGTATTCGATGGCCCAATAGTCATATGGCCCGAGCGTGGACATCACATATTCGGCCTGCTTTTCCCCGCTTGTCGCCAGGTTAAACGGCGTGTAATCCATCACGGAACCGGTAATGCCGTTCTTCTTGGTGAATTCGAGGTCCTGAATCTGCTTCATGGTGTAAATCGTCGATGCACGGAAGTTATGGCGTAGCCCCAATGTATGTCCAACCTCATGCATGATGACGTCTTTGACATACGCTTGGGCTACGGTCTCAGCCTCGGGGCTGTCCAATTCCATGCCGCGCGCTTCAAGGAGATCCATGGCGAAGTGCATTTCTTGCGCTGATTCATCGGCGTAATTGCATGACGGACCGTCTTTATGAGCTGTTAACGGATTGTCCATCGCGTAGGCACTGAGTGAGTTTGGACGGCTCCAGTCTTCGGCAACCTGACGCCGGGCGCCACGGGCAAATACGTCAGACATGCCAATATCCGCATCCAGAATCTCGCCGGTGCGTGGGTCTTTGTGCGATGGGCCGATGGCAAAGCCAACGTCGGCACCGACAAACCAGCGTATGGAAGCATGACGCGCATCCATGGTGTCGAAATTGTCTTGGTCGGTTTGCTGTTTGACCACCACAGCATCCTTGAAGCCAATTTTTTCGTAGGCTTTATTCCATTCAAGCACACCATCTGCCACCGATTTGCGATATTTTTGCGGGATATTTTTATCCAACCAATAGGTAATCGGCGTAATCGGTTCCGAAACCGCTGCCGTCGGGTCCTTTTTCTCGAGGCGCCACCGATTAACGTAATGCACTTTGTCTTTGGGAGTCAAATCTTCGCTGTAGTCCGTTCGCGTGGTCACAAAGTGACCCAGACGGTCATCGGCAATACGCGGTGCCATTTGCGATTCGGGCAGCTTTGAAAAGCTGTAATAAAAACTCACAAACAAGCTACGGGGATCAGGTACCGTGCGGGGCGGCGGCGGGATTGGCACGGGGCTTGGCATGAGCGGCGGCGGCGACAATTTGGAGACGGCAAAATGTGCTTTGACCCGCACGCCGGTGAGATCTTCACTGTTGTTCACGCGCGACAGGCTTGTATTGCGAACATCGAGTGCGAATGGCATGCGGAATGCTGCTTCCAGACGGGTGCCGTAGGCAGGAATATCGGCGAATAACAACGCGTTAAGTTCGACCAACACTGCCTTGGTGTCGGCGTCCGGCGCTGAAGCCCCCGCTGCGCTGGCCACAAGGCTATCAGAGAATGCTTCTGATACAAACTGTGCCTGCGGCGTACCGGGCTTGGCAAAGAACTCCGCATTCTTTGCTAGCAACTGAATTTGATTGCCGATTTTCTTGAAAATCACGAGCTCGGCGCCGCCCATCTGGCTCGCGTATAGCCCACGCTCACCGATACTCTGTGGAATGTTGTAGGTGAAGAAAAACGGCTTATCGAATTGATCGGGCTTGATTGCGATCCAGACCTTTTCGTCTTTTTCGTAAATGGTGAAAAAGCCTGCGGTTTCTTTCGCCCCTTTGATGACGTCCTTGAACGGTCGCGGTGCGCCCGGAACAACCGGGACTGGCGTGGCAGCGGTCGCAGTACCCGCAGGAACCCCGCCCGCCAGCGGTGCGGCAACGGCGGGAGCCTGTGCGACGGCGACGGCGGAGAGCGCCAACAGGACGCTTGCGGACAACGTTTTCAAGACGAATGCATTTGATTGCGGCATGGCTTTTCTTTCCTCGTGGGAATGGTGGGCTTTCGGAGCGCGGACAGGAAACCCGGTGATCGTATCGGACAATGTTTGGTGGTACGCCGGTCGGTTCGAATACCTGTTGCCAACGGTGAAATTTGTTGCTGAAACTCGCGCGAGATACGTTAGTCAGTCAATAAATAGGGCCGAATGGAAAATGGCCTACAGTATTCTAGTCAAACATGGTGGTGGCGGTGTGTAGCAATTTGTGGCGAAGACCCATGAAAAAACGGGGGCAATTGCCCCCGTTTTCAGGAAATTCAGGCCGCTACACCGAAAAAGAGGATCCGCAACCGCAGGTGCTTGTCGCACTCGGATTTTTGATCACGAACTGCGCACCCTCAAGACCCTCGGTGTAATCGATTTCCGCACCGACCAGGTATTGGTAGCTCATCGGATCAATGAGTAATTGCACGCCATTTTTTTCCAGAATGGTGTCGTCTTCATTGGTGATTTCGTCAAACGTAAACCCGTATTGCAAGCCCGAGCAACCACCACCCGTGACGAACACTCGTAATTTCAAGTCGTCATTTCCCTCTTCCACAATCAGCGCTTTAACCTTTTCGGCGGCGCTGTCAGAAAACACCAGTGGTGAGGGCATCATCGACATATCATTCATTTTGTATCTCCTTGCAATACTGCATACATTGGGGCATTAGCGCGAAAATCAATTGCCCAGCGCAGGCTTGAACTCTATCACCTTCTCGGCCAGCAATCTGGTTTCACCCTCATGGATCATGCGGCCCATTACAATAGCGCCGACGTGAATTTCTATCGTTTTATAGCTTACATCCCCCGTGACCCGCGCCTTGGGGAGCAGCTCAAGGTATTCTTTTGCGCGCACCGGACCGGCCACCGTACCATTGATCACGACGTGGCCGACATCAATTTCGCCTTCAACTTTGGCCAACTCTGAAAGCACCAACGTGCCGGGTTTGTCGCCCAGCGCCTTGATGTTACCTTTCACGACGCCGTCTATTCTTAGTCCGCCCGTGAAATGGACGTCTCCAGTGATTGTAGAACCGGCGCCAATCAGGCTGTCGATTGAACTTGCTTTGTTTGATTTATTGCCAAACATATCGCGCTCCTCTAGAGATTGACACTTTTCTGACTGCGGACCTCAAAGCCGGGTAGCCCCAAGACGCGAATCTGGATGCTCTTTAACTGGCCACCTTGCGGAATTCTAAACCTGCCATCAACTTTTTGATAATAGCGAAACTCAATTTCGCCACCCGGTGCGCGTACTTCCGCGTCCGATGGAAAGCTGACCATCGTTTGCTGCTCCCCCATTTGAATGCGAGCTACGACTTGCACTTTGCCCTTGAAATCCTGCTTCCGCTGACCACCTTGCGTCAACAACATCCGATAGCGGAATTCATTTGGAAGCGCATCCGCCTCAACTTTCAGGTTTGCAATAGTCAGACCCTCAGGCACGTTGACTGACGACATGATATTGCGCAGAAAGGCCAAGTCTTCCTTCAAGCTAGCATTTTCCTCCTGAATTTGAGAAAGGCTTTTGGCAAGCTCAGATTGCGCGGATTTCTCGACCTTTAGCTGACTCTCGCGGTCGTTCAGCGCGATTTTGGTCGTATCAAATTCGCCCTGAAGCTGCTGATTGTCGTTAGTCAACTTGGCAATCTGTGCCGTCGCTTCTTCGCGATTGAAGCCGGTAATCTTGTAGCTGTTGTCGACAAGGTACCAGGCTACCGCTCCCGCAACGCCCATCATTAACCCATAGCCGCCGAACTTCACATACCAAGGCGAATGGCTCTTGATCGCGACTCTGGCTGAGCGAATACCAATTTTGGCGCGAATTTTTCGCCATCCGCCTCGTAGTTTCATCTCGCTCAACATTGGATGTCTTGCTCCTTTGATGTACGTGAAACCACTAAAGTTTGCCCCGCTCAATGAGGAAAAAGCCGCGGGCGCGGCTTTTTCCTCTCGAAAGGACTGCGTTGCTTAACGCTTCGAGAACTGTTTGCGACGGCGAGCTTTGTGGAAGCCAACCTTCTTACGCTCAACTTCACGCGCATCCCGTGTGACCAGACCGGCCTTGGAAAGTTGCGGTTTCAGCGTTGCATCGTAATCGATCAGTGCTCGGGTAATGCCGTGCCGCACCGCGCCGGCTTGACCAGATTCCCCGCCACCGAGTACCGTCACCATGATGTCGAACTTGTCTAAGCTGCCGACGAGTTCAAGCGGTTGACGCACCACCATGCGACCCGTTTCGCGAGAAAAATAAAGATCCAGCGGCTTATCGTTGACCACGATGTCGCCCTTGCCTGGTTTCATGAATACACGTGCCACGGCGCTTTTGCGACGGCCCGTTCCGTAATGATATTTACCGACCATGTTCGCTATTCCTTAGGCTTGGATCGTGAGTTCTTTGGGTTGCTGGGCGCTGTGCGGATGCGTACTGCCTGCATACACTTTCAGCTTCTTGATCATTGCGTAGCCGAGCGGGCCCTTGGGCAACATTCCCTTGACCGCCTTTTCGAGGACGCGCTCAGGATGCTTTTGCTGTAGCTTGTTGAAGTTGGTTTCGTAAATGCCACCAGGGTAGCCGGTATGACGGAAATAGGTTTTTTGCTCGCCCTTGTTCCCGGTAACACGCAGTTTTTCTACGTTGGTGACGATAATGAAGTCGCCAGTATCTACGTGAGGCGTGTATTCTGGTTTGTGTTTGCCGCGCAGACGTAGCGCAACAGCGGCGGCAAGGCGACCCAACACTTGATCGGTCGCATCGACGTGGAGCCAGTCATGTACAACTTCATGTGGCTTGGCGGAAAATGTTTTCATTGTAGTACTCACTTTTGTATTGCCGCCGCAATCGCTTCATGCAAAGCAACAATGCGGCAGACCGGATGCTTGGAAATGAATTGTTGTAATCCGCGTTGTTCGGACGCCCTTTCGGGGGACACCGCAGCAACAACTCTTATCGCCAAGCAAACGGGGGGTACTTGGCAGAACTCGAAATTATAGTAAATTCAAGGACTATCTGTCAATTGCGACATTGAATCGCGAGGGCGTCGGCAAAAAGTTGGCTTGGCTGTTGAAACTTCGGAAATTGTGGAGGCATCGTTGAAAGCACGTATCAAATGGGTCGAAAACGTCGCCTTTCTTGGCGAAACAGAAAGCGGTCATGCGGTTCTCATGGATGGCTCTCCTGAGGGTGGCGGGCGAAATCTGGGGCCGCGCCCGATGGAAACAGTACTGATCGGCACAGGTGCTTGTAGCGCTTACGACGTCGTGCATATTCTGAAAAAGGCTCGCGAACCGATTACCGATTGCGTCGTAGAAATTGAGGCCGAGCGTGCGTCTAATGACCCAAAAGTCTTTACTGCGATACATTTTCACTTCATCGTCACGGGCGAAGGTGTAAATGCCGCAAAAGTTGAGCGCGCTATCCGGCTTTCTGCTGAAGTGTACTGTTCAGCAACTGCAATGTTGGCGAAGACCGCTAATGTGACGCATGATTTTGAAATTGTTGGCGGTCCAAAAACCGGGTAAGTTTCCCGGCTAGCTCAAACCCAGTAGGTCGTGGTTGTCATCACTTTTGAAAAGCCATGCATTGCACCCCTCAGCGGTAAGGGCAGCGTTTTCGCTCCATGATCCAACCCCGACTGGCCGTGACGAATCTCATCTTCACGCATGGCCTCCAAAATCGCTCGCGTTTCAGCGTCCGTTTCAGACACTCGACCGAGATGATCCTGCAAATGGGCTTCAACCTGCCGCTCTGTCTCGACCAGGAAGCCCAAGCTCCACTTGTCACCCAGCATTCCTGAAAAGACGCCTAAACCAAAGGAAGCAGCGTAGAAAACTGGATTGAGCAGGCTGGTATGGCCGCCAAGTTCAGCTAGCCGCGAATCACACCATGCAAGATGGTCGTGCTCTTCCGCGGCCGCTTCCATCAAAAGTGCATGAATGGTAGCGTCCTTGGCGACGAAGGCCTGCCCATGGTAGAGCGCTTGCGCGCAGACCTCGCCGCAATGGTTCACGCGCATGAGGCGAATGGTTTCGGCATTCGTTTCCCCGCCTGCGGAGTCATGCCCAACGCTCAAGGGCGCTGTAACCTTTGGCAAACTTCGGCTAGCGTGGGCCTTCGCGAAAACGGTCCTGAGGCCAGTATCAATTTCGCAAATAAGACGGTCGACCAGATTCATGTCCGCATTATCCTTGAAACAGCGGCTGAACGGGATTGGATCGTAGTGAGTCTCCTGCCCGGCCGGCTTGCTGAAAAAAAACGGGCACCCTTAGGCGCCCGTTTTAGCAATTACAGTTAAATCTTATTGTTAGAACG
>JBDTPE010000038.1:0-11379 GCA_039932875.1 Betaproteobacteria bacterium
GGTAAACCCCCGGCTTTGCCGGGGGTCACCTAATACCTTGTTGAGCACGGCAACGACGGCCTTTTTGTGAATGTGCTCGATACACTGGCGATCATCAATGCAATAGAGTCGGCGCTGACGGAACCAGTCATGGGCGCGCCTCCATCAAGTTCAGGGACAGTTTGGGCAACGGAAAAGACGCACGGCGCCCACCGATGAGATTGGCGAGTTGCCGTGGAAGGTCAGCCCCAGAAACCGACCTGAACTGCCAAAAAATACACCCTCGAAGTCAGCGCGCGCATTGTTTGGTCCCTGATTCACCCCGCAAATACTGCTGCTGCCACTACAAGTACCGGCGCCGGTGATATTGCCGCCGATTGCTACGTAACCTGGCCCTGATGTCACTGAAAACGGCATGCTGGAAAAGCTCCACGTCGAACTCTGAAATTGCATCGTTACCGACGAGATATCGCCGATACGGGTGGTGAAATTAATGTTGATCGGACCAAAGGCAAAGCTACTGGCGACCTGCCCGTTACTCGCGGTGGGCGTCGTGCCGGCAAAATCGACGTACTGGAATGATCCACTGCGGCTTGCCAATACCGTATCCGATGTGGCCGTGCCATACATATAGTGCACGCCGCCGGGGGGCGTCTGCTCGCCGGGTGTAACAAAAAGAGGATTGATCGACTGTGTAACGGTCCCATTTATCCAGCGGCCGTAGTGCACCTCTGAGCTGGCATCGTAGCCCACCATATCCGCGCCCTGCGTGCCGATGGCTGCGCTGAACGCCGCGAGTGGTTGGTAGCTGAACGCAGTGAGCGATTCCGACGCGCCGGTTCCGGTACGGGTCAGCTGACTCGCTGCAACAGGGAAGCCTCCGTTGTACGACGCATAGTTTTCCTCCTGCTCCCGTAGCGATACCGCATGCAGATTGAAGAGCGTCGTTGTGACTGCCGGTGGATCAGGCGGCGGTGGAGGGGGCGGTGGCGGTGGCGGTGGCGGCGGGGGTGGAGGCGGCGGTGGCGGTGGCAGCATCGGATTGCCAACAACAAGGGGAACACTGGTGCTGCCCAATGATTCGGTGGCCGCGTAGGCGACGACGATGGGCTCAGGTGGCGTGTTTTCCTGACCCGATCCATTGCGCGCAGCGACACTTGCCTTGGTGGATTTCTTCGCAAGTCCCGCTAGGCGGTCAGCGAGGAACGAAGGCGGCCCCAGCAGCGGCTGCGGGATGCTATTGATGTCAGCAACATAGAAGAATTCATCGCGTCCAAATTGCACCTCGGGCGCATTGTTGCTTACCGCAACACGCCCTTCATAGACGCCCCCGTAAAGGCCGCTGGCGGCACGTTTGCCGTCGGCGTCAAGGCAATCATCATCGCAAAGCAACAGGCTGTACTGTGTGCCACGCACGCCAATGGTCGCGTTGCGCGCATTCACCCGATAAGCGCCAGCCTCGCTGCGCTTTCCGACCAGGCCGGTGAGCGTTCTCAGCCCGCCCTTGATAAGATCGAAGGCAAGTGAGCCGAGTGCCGAAGCACTTTCGAACCGATATTGGCGGATGGCGAATTCCGACGAGGCGCGAAGCGCAACGATCGAGTTATCGGTAAACAGCAGCTGTGCACTGGCAAGCGTTCCCGTTTTAATCAGGTCGCCCTCCTGCAACTGTGTACCGGCTGCGAGCGTCTGGGTCGCACCCGCACGAACCAGCGTTACGTCGCCATTGGCAACGAGTACGCGGCCGACACTTTGCGCAAATGCAAGGTTTGCCGCCAGCAGGAACAGAATCAGACACGCGTTTTTTAGTAAATATTTCATCACAGCCTCACTTGAAGTCGTAGCGCAGTTTCAGCGCGACAGTATTGCGGGAGTATTCAAACAGTGCGACGTTGGAGCGGTTTTGGTTGCCGGAAACTTCCAGTCTGCCACTCAGTGAAGGGGTGAACGCATAGCCCAGAGCCGCTTCCAGTGCTGTGTATCGATCGCTGCGTCTGGTCGCAAACAGGGCGTCTTCTGCGTTGTAATGGCTACGCTGCCAGGTCGCAGAGACTGCAGCATTGACGCGCTCGCTGAGGGTCAGCCCGAGTCCGATGCGTCCGCCGAATAGGTCGCGTGCGAGGTCATCGCGATTGCGCTCGTTGTGCTCGCGCCCGCCGTTGATGCCCAGCGACACGAATGGCTGCCAGCTGCCGGGCAGTGGCTTCCAGCCGCTCAGCCCCACCACTGTCAGGCGCGCATCGCGTACCCGGTTGTCGCCTTTGTAATTGAGGTCTGCGGCCTGCACATACACGGTGTAGCCGCCGCCGGACTCGAGGCTGCGACTCCACTCGGCGGTGCCGGCGTTCACATTGCGATATTGCGCCTGATCGACGGCGAGCACATTACCTGATAGCGAGAAACGGAGGCGGTTTCCGGCGTGCTTGAAGGTCATCCCTAACACGCCGCTCACGTTGGATTGGTCAAACTGCGTGAGGGTAAAGTGGCTACGTTGATCGGCGTTAAGGCCGGCAAAAATAGAAAACGTCGGCGATAGCGGCGCATTCACCTGCACGCCACCCGCGAGGCCGTAAAAAGCGCCGCCGCGCTTGCGACCGTCGGCTGTCAAGGTAACCACACCAAAGATGGGCAATGTAATCGAATCCTGCGCAATGCCGCCGTTAACATTGGTATCGCGGCCGATCGTGGTCTCCAGATAACCCGAGACTGCGGTTTTAAACGCGGCCTCCTTTTCGGTAATAGCCGCAAGAAAGCGATCTACCTTTGCACGCACTTCTGGTGGTGGCGAAAGTGTACTGATCTCCGAAAACATCTCGCGGGCGCGAATGTTGTCACCCAAAACGAAATAGCCTCGGCCCAGTTCCAGTTTTGCGCGGATGCTGGTGGGGTTGTTCAACAGGTAGCGTTCCAGTGCCAGCACACCTTCTCCCGCAGCACCTGCGTCGATGGCCGCAAGGCCATATTGAAAGTCGAAGTCCGGTTTGCCCAGTTCGCCCCGATTTTGCTTTCCGAGCTCGTATGCCTGAAGCGACTTGCCCTGATCAATAAGTCCCCTGATGTCATCCGCTGGCCCGCCATGGACGAGGCTCGCAAAAGGCAGCGCCCCTGCGAGCACGAAATATTTTGCAGTCAGGCGCAAGCGCAACTGAATCCGTAGTTTTGTCCGCATCGATATTATTTTCCTGTAGTCATGAAGCACGGCGCGCCTTTGGTGACGGCGGCGATACTTCTCCATTAGGTAATGCCGGATTTCGGCTAAAACTGGCTCATCTGCTTTCGACGTGGCCCACAAATAGCTGGAAAACACGATGCCATTGTCGACACTGTGCGAAGCTGGCAGCGTGGCGAGCGGCCGTATCGGCTTCAGGAAATAAGCGGGCTCAGTGCACCGGTTGTGATGTTGGCCGGGTAAATGGTCCTGCCAATGATCGCCCAGCGTCGTCCTGATCGCGTTTGCTGAATTGACCGTGCGGCGCCATCTTGCAAGACAAGCTCCGCTACTGGCGAGGTGTTTCAGGCTTTTATGCTTCGAAAACCCCGCCAATGCTGGCGTTTCGCCACCATATCCGGGCTAGCTAAAGTAGCCGAGCTTATTCTTACGCGGCAATTTCTTCAACGCAGCCTCCGCCCGTGTAGCACTCGCGCGATCCGGAAACTCTTTTGCAGCCAAGACGCGCAATGGCGGATTGGCCCGCGTATAACGCGCACCGACGCCGAATACATGTTCAGCAAAGCGGCGGTCAAGGTCGGTGGTGATGCCCGCGTAATAAGTGCCGTTCTCGCATTCCAGTAGATAGAGCACCCATGCGGGAACATAGGCCACGGCGATTGCAGATTTCGTTTTCACGGTGTCGATTCTCGCGCAAAATCACCGGCGCGCACAGGCGCAACAAACACACAAGTTTCAGGACGAGCACATCATGTGGCTAGCCGTCCATTTCCACATAGCCCGGCAGCGCACGGATGCGATCGATCCATACGCGCACATTTGGATACTTCGCCAATTCGAAGCCGCCCTCACGCGCCACGTGCGTGTATGCGTACAAGGAAATATCGGCAATCGAATAGCGACCACCGACAAAAAACAATCGGCCTTTTAGATGTTGCTCCATGACATCCAGCGCCTTGTAGCCCAGCGCGATTTTCTGTTGTAACGTCGCCTCGGATTCGGCAGGCCGACCCAGATAGCGAACGATGTAGCGCGCGGTCGCGATGAAAGGCTCATGACTGTATTGCTCGAAAAACATCCACTGCAACACTTGTGCATGCGCCAGCCGATCGGTGGGTAGGAAGGCGCAGCCCTCAGCCAGATAATGGATGATGGCGTTGGATTCCGCGAGCGTCGTACCATTGTCCAGTGCCAGCACCGGAATCTTGCCGTTTGGATTTTTGGCGAGAAACTCCGGGGTGCGCGACTCCTTTTCCAGAATATTCACATGCACCCAGTCGTACGGTTGGCCCAATTGCGTTAGCAGCAACTTTATCTTGTAACAGTTACCTGAATAGATATCACCAAAGACCGTCAGCATGTTTTCCTCCACGTTGAAGTAGTCTCATAACGCCCGCCCAACTCCCCAGCTGCACGGGATGGACAACGATAACAGCCTCAGCCGGCCTTCAAAATATCGATCCGCAACCGCCGCCAGACGCGCGCTGGATTCCGGACCCATCGACGCCCGTATCATCGGCATTATCAACACGCCAGCCAGCAGCAGCGGCACCATACGCCTCAACAAACGCGCCATCATTACAGACCCTCGAATTTCCTGGCTCAAAAAGCACTGTCAAAATTGGTACGTGGCAATGCCATGCCGTTGACGAACGTGCGCCAGCCTTCCGGCGAGCAACCGGCGTGCGAGTGCGCTGGGCGCGGCGCCTCAATCGCCGCCGATACCTGCCGATAAAATATCAATTCGCTGGGCGCAATTGCTTCGATCACCATGCGGCCACCGGCATTCACCTGCATCCGCGCACCGGGTTCAAGCACGTGGTCCCGACCACTGTTCTCAAACGTAATCCACAGTGAACCACGGACACATTCGATCGCCAGCCCGTGTGCCTCAGTGGTTGAAGCCGTCTGACCCTGTTCCAGAGTCAAACGGGTTTCGGCGTTGTCGCTATAACGCACACTCATTGTTTTCATGATTGCCCTCTTCGTATTTAGTGTGAAATAATTTGCTGTATCAGGTAGCGCAAAATCTGTGTCGCGAATGGGACTTTAGACTTGAGATGCGCGGCGCACAAACGATCATTTTTCGCTTAACAGTTTAGTTTTTCTCACATATTATCTGGTCCAAAAATCATGCGGCGACTGCCCCCATTGACGACTTTGCCCGTGCTGGAAGCGGCGGCACGGCTGCAGAGTTTTTCGGCCGCGGCGGCCGAACTGAACGTGACGCACGGTGCCGTCAGTCACCAGATTCGTTCGCTGGAAGAGCATCTCGGCATGGCGCTGTTTGCGCGTCAGGGGCGCCGCGTGGTGTTGACGGCGGAGGGCGCCGCATTTTCCGATGCAATCCGAGCGGCACTGGCTAAAGTGTACGAAGCAGTCGAAGCGCTCAGTCCGGCGGCGCGTGAGCACAAGCTGACCATCAGCGTACTGCCCTCGTTTGCCAGCCGCTGGTTGATGCCGCGCCTCGGAAAATTCCTGGAAGCCAATCCGCAATACCAAATTTCGGTCGAAGCCAATCAGTCGCGCGCCAACTTCGTCACCGACGGTATCGATGTCGCCATCCGTTTCGGTGTAGGGCCCTGGCCCGGGCTACATAGTGAACGCCTTGCAGGCGACAGCTATTTTCTGGTGTGCAGCCCGAAATTTCGCCGGGGCAAGCTGCCAACGAAGCCGGCACAACTAGCGGGCCTGCCGCTGTTCCGGAATGATCCCGGCCTCTGGGAAAAGTGGTTTGCAGCCGCAGGCGTCAAGTTGCAGGTGCCAGCCTCGGGCATCGACTACAACGACGCCGCGTTGTTTCTGCAGCAAGCCATCGCCGGCGACGGCATCTCGCTGGCGCGACGGTCGCTGATCGCCGACGATTTCGCCAACGGTAAATTGGTCAAGCTATTTGATATCGAGATCAAGTCGGAAAACGACTACCATCTGGTATGCCTGCCGCAAAACGCCAACAGCCGCAAGGTTCGCGCTTTTCGGGACTGGATTGCTAGCGAGATTGATTGGCCGCAATAACAAGGTAATGGTTGATGCTAACGAACTACCTTTGTTGTCTTCTCCACCGTCACCCACTGTGCATCCGCCTTGGAAATGTATCCCGGCACATCCTTGCCCCACATCGTTTTTACCTCGGCGTTGTAGTTCAAATAGAGCTTGCCGTCGATCACGCTAAACGCGTCAGGTGAGGTGGCGGCCTTGTAGCCGCGCGATACACCGAAGGCGCAGTAGCCGTGGTATTGCGGGGCAAATTTTTCCGGATTGGCGATGAACGCATCGCGGTTGGCGGCGTTCTTGAAGCGAAACACCGAGCCTTTGTAAGAGCTGGTGTAATCCGCGACGCCTTGTGTAGCCGCCTGGTCAATCACATAGGCGACTGGATCGAAGCCCTTTATGGCGACGCCATCACTTTCGTTGAATTCGCCAGCCAGCGTATTAAAGGACACGGACACGCCAAACGCGGCCAGTAACAGAATGTTCTGAAGTTGAATTGATCGTGATCGCATGTTCGCACTTTGACATTTTAATTTTGTGCGCCGGTTGGACGCGCTAATGACCTTTGTCGCCACCTCACCGGATACCTTACAAACAAGGCGGGCATGGATCGAAACAGCGCGTCATCATCACTTAGGGATAAATTGCTAAACTTGGTCCATGACCAGTGACTACTTACAAAATAACTACAGCCGCCGTTTTACGCTAGACAATCTCGATATTCGCGGACAGGTGGTACGCCTCACCGATGTGTGGCGCGACATGCACGATGGCCGCCATTACCCGGCGAATATTCGCCAGTTCCTCGGTGAGCTTGCGTGTGTGACCGTTTTGATTGGCGCTGGTCTGAAACGGCCCGGACGGGCGGCGCTGCAGATACAGCGGAAGCGCAATATCAGCGATGCGGGCGCAGAGGTTTTTTCCGGGCCGCTGGCGGTACTCGATTGCACCGAGTCGCTCGCCTTGCGCGGAATGGCCTCCGCGAACAGCCTCGCCTCCAACCCCGGCGGCCCGTTGGACAGTGGGGCCTCATTTTCCGACTGGGTCAGTGACTGTACCTTGGGAATGACGCTGACCTATTCTGGCAGCACACAGATCTATCAGAGCATTGTGCCGGTCTCGGGCCTTTCGGTGGCAGAGTGCTTTGAACACTATTTCGATCTTTCCGAGCAGCTGCCTACCCATTTGTGGCTGGCTGCCAACGAAACCGGTGCGGGCGCCTTGCTGCTGCAAAAGCTGCCGAAGGCGGATGAAAAGGACCCTGACGGATGGGCGCGTGTTGAACAGCTTGCTGCCAGCGTTAGCGAACCAGAATTGACGACGTTGCCCGCCGAACAATTGCTCTCGCGCTTGTTCAGCGAAGAAGACGTTCGAATTTATGAAGCCAAGCCCGTAGCCTACGCCTGCAAACGCGATGTGCAGAAAGTCGAAGCGATGTTGCGCTCGCTGGGTCGCGATGAAGTTGAAGCCACGCTCGCTGAGCTGGGCGTTGTGGAAGTCAAAGACGATATCTGCAATCAGGTTTACCGCTTCGATGCCGACGCGGTGAAGCGGTTATTTGAGTAAACGCCCCCAAACGCAGACCTTATCTCCAGCGATGGCCGTAATAGCCGCCGTAACCGCGAAAGCCGCGCGATAGCCCGATGGAAAGGCCGATCAAGGGCAGAACCGGTGCGCCATAATAAGACGGATAGTAGTAGGGGCCTGGGTAGTAGGGCGGTGCAACATAAACGTGTTCAATCACGCGCGGTTCGGTGACAAAGGTTTCCGCTACGTTACGGTCGCGATCTGCGTCCCAGCCTTCAGTGGTGCGTAGGACTCTATACGGTCGGTCACTGTCTGCATCCCAGCGCTCTTCGTACATTGGTGTCACATTTGTCGTTGCCTGCGGCGGTGAAGCGGAACGCGATGCGACCGCCGGCGAAATTTGCAGGTTGACGGTCGCGCCTGGATCCTCTGGCAATTGCGTCGTGTATTGTTTGCCGGCGTATTCATAAACGACGCTGTAGCCGATGGTGCGTTTGTCGAAGTTCGTGACCGAGCGGCAGGCATCGTCCGTTCTGGCGTCCGGCGCGCACTGCCGCTGCGGCACACCAACCTCTCGTGTCACGGGCGTGCTGGAAATAACCTTTCCAACTTCCTGTGCGGCTGCAAATCCAGAAATTACCGCCAAGCCAGATACCAGCAAGAGCTTTTTCATGTTTTTCACCTCAGTATTCACATTGCGAAGGGTTTGACGCGAATTCGTCAATCCGCAAGTTAGTGACGTTTGGAGCCGACCCCGGGGCACAAGTTCCACGCGGTGCATCGAACGCCAACCTGTACAGGATTGCGCTGCTAGAATCTGTCGCGCGCATCCCAGTTAACAGGAAAGCGTTAAAACGGCACGCATGCACCATTCGAAGTCGGCACATAATCGACGAGAACCTTACTTTGAGATCCTCATGACTTCACCATCCGCCACATCGAACGCGCCACTGGCCCCTTTGACCAATGCCGAAATCTCCCATCTCGAAGCCTTGCTGTCCACGCCGGCCTTCAAGAGCCAGGCAATGGGCTTGGACGAGATACAGGGTTTTCTTTGCGCGGTCATCAGTGGTCCGCAAGCTGTCACGCAAGAACAATGGCTACCCGCGGTGCTGGGTAACCCCGAATACGAAAACGAAGGGCAGGAGAGAAGCGTGAAGGATTTGCTATCGCGCTTTCACGCAGAAATCACCGCCGATCTGGCTGCGGGCGAATCGCTGGGACTGGTGTTGAACCTCACCGACTCCTCCAATGCCGCAACAGAGGGCGAATATGACTACGGCGCCTGGTGCCAGGCATTCATCGATGGCGTCGAGTTTTCACCGGTGCCGTGGATCGAAGTTGGCGAAGAAGATGAAATCAACGAATTACTTTTTCCCATCAGCCTGCTGGCCGGAGAAATCGACCCCAAGGCGCTGAAGCAAATCAAACCGCGGGAAATGGCCGAATTGCTCGCCGAGTGCCGTGAAGACTTGCCGATGCTTGCCGTCGACATTTACAACTATTTCCAGACGCTGCGCAAGCGCCCAAAGGTAACTGCCAAGAACCCCGGTTCACCGCAAGCGCAAAGCAAACCGGCGAAGAAAAAGTTGCATTGAACCGCACTGAGGATTTGAAACTCCACGCCCGGCGCGTCGATTCACGCCTTTTTGGCTGGAAAGCCGCGCCAATCCGGAAATAGCAAGCGGCATTCCAAAATCCAACAGCCCCACCATGCTCATCTGCCAGATCAGCGACCTGCACATCAAAACGCCGGACAAGCTTTCGTATCGCGTCGTCGATACAAGCGGCATGTTGAAACGTTGTGTGGACCATATTCTTGCGCTGACCCTGCCGCCCGATATCGTCGTTGCGACCGGCGATCTCACTGATGGAGGCCGCCCCGATGAGTACGCGCATCTTCGCGAACTGCTGGCGCCGCTGTCGATGCCGGTGTACCTGATTCCGGGTAATCATGATCATCGGCAAAACATGCTTGACGCTTTCACAGATCATGCTTACCTCAGACAATCGCCACCTTTCATCCAGTACGCTATTGAGAATCTGCCAATGCGCATCCTCGCGCTCGATACCGTCATCGCCGAAAATAGCGGCGGTGAATTGTGCGAGACACGGCTGGCCTGGCTAGTTGCAAAATTGCAAGCGGCGCCAGATCGTCCAACTGTGATCATCATGCATCACCCGCCGTTCAAAACCTTTATTGCCCACATGGACAACATCGGGCTGGCCAACGCAGAGAAACTTAAAGCCATTGTCAGCAAGTATCCGCAAGTCGAGCGCATTCTCTGCGGCCATCTGCATCGACCGATTCAGGCGCGCTGGGCCGGCACGCTGGTATCAACTTCACCCAGCCCGGCACATCAGGTCGCACTCGATTTGCGCGATGATGGTCCTTCGCGTTTCGTGATGGAGCCGCCGGGCTACCAATTGCACAAATGGCATCCCGACACCGGGCTGATTTCTCACACGGCCTACATCGGCAAATTCGACGGACCATATCCCTTTCGCGACTGAGTCCGGATCAGCGGACGGCCATCGATACGCGTTCGTTCTGCTTAGCATTCGACGCCACATTCGGCGGCGAATACTGCGGCACCGGATTCTTCATGGCGGGCACGCTCTGCAAGTAAGAAAACAAAGAGCGCAGATCCATCTCGGTCATGCGCGCATAGTTCCGCCAGGGCATCGGCGGCAGAATATCGCGGCCCACGCCAGCGTGTTTGCCAGTACGCATCGCCTTGACGAAATCGCCGGGACGCCAACTGCCAAGGCCGGTTGCTTTGTCAGCGGTGAGATTGCTTGCAAAGGTCACGCCCCAGGGACCGGCGAAGGCGGTATTGGTGGCGGCACCTGCCCACATCCAAGGGCCCTTGCCAACGTCCGGCGCTGGCGGCATTGTCAGTTCAGCCGGGTGACCAGAAAACATCTTCGTCATATCCGGCACGGGTCCATTTGTCCCCATTTTCAGCGGCGTGTGACAGTCATGGCAGCCGCCGACAGTGGCCAGATACTGACCACGCCTGAGTGTCTCGGTGGTGTCGGCGGATGCGATTGCGTGGCTGGTAATGCTTGCGGCAAGGCCGCAGGCGAGCAGCGCAGAAATGGGTATGGACTTCATGAGCCCTCCTTTACGTCCGGTTGATTGAATACGTCACGTTCGGAGAGCATCGTAAATTCGCGCCAAACCCTTGCCCAGTCGAAAGCGATGAAACGACAAAAAAACTGCCCGAAGTGTCGGCGAAGCTGCGTAATATGGCGTGCTCTGATCGACAAACCAACCCGACAACTGCATTGAAAAAGCCTGCCCACACACTCGAAACCTCCGAAGAAGCCGGCGTGCGCTTTTTGCATTTCGGCTCCGAATGGGTGCAAGGCGCCATGCGCATCGCACGGCCCTACAACCTCGAACTCGAATACACGCGTGAGATGGCCGCGTGCCTGTTGCTGCGGCCAGACGCCGAATGGCCGAGGCACATTTTGCAGGTGGGGCTCGGCGCCGCATCCCTCGCCAAGTTCTGGTACCGGCAACGACCCGAAGCCAAACAGACCATCGTCGAGATCAACCCTGCAGTGGTCTTCATGGCGCAACAATCTTTCAAGCTGCCCGCCAACGAAGCGCGCATCGATATCCAGATCGGCGATGGTGTGGCGTGGATGCACGAAGACCGAAAAGACAAATTCGATTGCATCATGGTAGATGGCTACGATCAAAA
>JBDTPE010000039.1:0-11359 GCA_039932875.1 Betaproteobacteria bacterium
GCATCGCGGCGAGCCCTGACCGCCGCCAGAATTTCGGTAACCTTGCGATCTGTGTCGACGTTTTGCGACGCTTCAAAAGCGCGCAATTTATCGAATTTCGTGGAGAAATCGGCGTCATTGGTACTGAAGCGGCTGATTGCTACGCTCATGCGACACTCACCTTTTCACGGCCCGCTCGAAGGCGTCCAACAGAGGCTGAATGGATTCTCGTTTCAATTTAAGCGCTGCACGATTGACAACGAGACGGCTTGAAATCGGCATGATTTGTTCGACCGCGACCAAATGATTGGCTTTCAGCGTCGCGCCCGTCGAAACCAGATCGACAATGGCATCGGCCAGGCCAGTCAATGGTGCCAATTCCATCGAGCCATATAGTTTGATGAGATTGACGTGCATGCCTTTAGTGGCAAAGTGTTCGCGTGCGGTTTGTACGAATTTGGTGGCGACGTTGAGACGCGCGCCGCGTTTGACCGCGGCGGCGTAGTCAAATCCTTCGCGTACTGCGACCATCATGTTGCACTTGCCGATATTGAGATCCAGCGGCTGATACAAGCCGCCACCGGTGTGCTCAAGCAATACATCCTTTCCCGCCACGCCCAAATCAGCCGCACCGTACTGCACATAGGTCGGAACGTCCGACGCGCGCACGATGACCAACCTCACGTCGGGCCGGTTGGTGCCAATAATCAACTTGCGCGAAGTTTCAGGATCATCTTCAGGAACAATGCCGGCGGCAGCCAATAGTGGCAGGGTGTCGTCAAATATGCGGCCCTTGGATAAGGCAATGGTTATCACGCCGTTTGAGTCACTCATGATCAGTCGACGCGCGCGATATCGGCACCCAACGCCACCAGCTTCTTCTCGATGTGATCGTAACCGCGGTCGAGATGATAGATGCGATCCACAATAGTTTCGCCCTCAGCCACTAGGCCGGCGATCACCAGGCAGGCGGAGGCACGAAGATCGGTCGCCATCACGGTTGCGCCGGTGAGCTTTTGAGCACCGGTGACGATGGCCGTGTTGCCCTCAATATCGATTTTTGCGCCCAGACGTACCAACTCTTGCACGTGCATGAAGCGATTCTCAAAAATCGTCTCCGTCACGATGGCGGTTCCGTCTGCGATGCAATTGAGTGCAATGAATTGCGCCTGCATGTCTGTCGGAAATGCCGGATATGGCGCAGTGCGCACATTCACCGCCTTTGGTCTTGCGTTGGCAACCACATGCACCTCATCGCTTGTGCTGTTAATGGTCGCACCCGCATCGCGCAGCTTGTCGATCACCGCGTCCAGCGTGTGTGGCGCGACGTTGGTGACGCGCACGTCGCCGCCAGCAGCAGCCACAGCGACGAGAAATGTCCCCGCTTCGATCCGGTCGGGCATTACAGTATGCGTTGCCTGACGCAGTGAGGCGACACCTTTGACGGTGATCACATCAGTACCATGTCCTTGAATATCCGCGCCCATCTTGATGAGGCACTCTGCCAGATCGACAACTTCGGGTTCGCGCGCGGCGTTTTCCAGTACCGTTACACCGTCGGCCAGACACGCGGCCATCATCAGGTTTTCGGTCCCGGTGACGGTCACGATATCCATGAAGATACGCGCGCCCTTCAACTTGGTCACGCTCGCATGAATGTCACCGCCCTCAATGGTGATGGTGGCACCCATTGCTTCCAGGCCCTTAATGTGCAGATCGACCGGGCGGGCACCAATTGCGCAACCGCCGGGCAATGAGACTCGCGCTTTGCCGAACCGCGTCAGCAGCGGTCCCAGCGCCAGAATAGACGCACGCATGGTCTTGACCAATTCGTACGGTGCTGCCGGGTTGGTCAAATTGGCGGCATCGAGTACTACCGTTTCGCCGTCGCGGCTGGTCTTGATTCCCATCTGCTCCAACAATTTCAACATGGTGCCGATATCGTTCAACTGTGGCACGTTTTGCAGGGTCAGTGGTTCGGAAGACAGTATGGCGGCACACAGGATGGGCAACGCCGCGTTTTTGGCGCCGGAAATACGAACGCTTCCATGAAGCGGTTTTCCGCCCCGGATTCTCAGTTTTTGCATGGCTAGTGACGGTTAGGAGTTAACTGCATGATGCGACCACTCGGCGGGCGTGAGCGTCTGCATCGAAAGGGCGTGAATTTCTTCGCGCATACGATCACCTAGCGCACTGTAGACGATCTGGTGACGCTGTACGCGCGATTTTCCGGTGAATGCGTCGGAAACGATGACCGCCTGGAAATGCGCGCCATCGCCTTCGATTGCAAGATGTTCGCAATCGAGCTTTTCGCGGATATAGGCCTGTATTGCTTCTGGGGTAACCATCGACGGATCTAAACCTGGTAAGTAGGAAGGTATCGCTTTGATTGTAAAAAGCTGCAGAATCGCAAAAAACCACAAAGCGCTAATAAAGGCGCGCTTCTCCGGGCATTTTTGCCTTGAAAGGCTCGCCAAATGGCGTTCTACAATTTTACATGCATGATTACTGCCGCAACTTGTAACCCGATTTTAGCAAGTAAAGGGTGACGGCAGAAAGGCAAAAAAATGCGCCTGCGGTGACACCGAAAGAGAGCCAGACCGAAACGTCGGCCTTGCCGAAGAATCCGTAGCGAAATCCGTCGATCATGTAAAAAAACGGATTGAAATGCGACAACCCCTGCCAGAAGTCCGGCAAGGAGCGAATAGAGTAAAAAACGCCGGAGAGGAAAGTAAGCGGCATGATGATGAAATTCTGGAACGCGGCGAGCTGATCGAATTTGTCTGCCCACAATCCGGCGATCAGCCCGAGTGCTGCCAGCAGCCCGCTTCCCAGCAACGCAAAGACAATAATCCACATGACGTTATGCACCGGCACATGCGCGACAAATATGCCCACTAGAAAAACGCCCAGTCCGACGGCCAGTGCGCGCACTACGGCGGCAATGAGATAGGCCCCGTAGAAGTTCCAGTGCGATAACGGCGGCAGCAAGATAAACAGGATATTGCCGGTAATCTTTGACTGTATGAGCGATGAGGAGGTATTGGCAAACGCGTTTTGCAGCATCGACATCATCGCCAGACCCGGCACCAGAAACTGGTCGTATGTCACCCCCGGGAACGCGGCGTTGCTGGTAGACATCACATGCGAAAAAATAAACAGATACAACAACGCAGTCAGTACCGGTGCTGCGACCGTCTGAAAGCCAACTTTCCAGAAGCGAAGTACTTCTTTGAGCAATAGAGTTTGAAAGCCGATCATTTATTTTTTCATCACGTTGACGAATACTTCTTCCAGATCTGGTTCGGCCACTTCCATGCTCGTAATGTGCGCACCCGCCTCGCGCAGCGCGGCCAATCTGGTTTCGACTTCCGCCAGATCGTGAATGGCGAAGTGGTGCCAGGCACCGGCGTAGCGCGACCGTGAAGCCACCTGCGTTGCCGGCAATTCACCATCCAGCTTGACGCGTAACACCCGCTCCGAAAAAGCGTTTAGCAAATGATCGGTCGTATCCATCGCGACAATTTTGCCAAGCTTCATCATCGCGATCCGCGAACACAGCTGCTGCGCTTCTTCCAGATAGTGTGTGGTTAGCAGGATCGTATGGCCAGCCGCATTCAGTTCGCGAATGAATGCCCACAGAGTCTGGCGCAGCTCCACGTCAACACCTGCTGTTGGCTCATCCAGCACGATGACTGGCGGCCGGTGCACCAGCGCTTGTGCCACCAGCACGCGCCGCTTCATGCCACCGGAAAGCTGGCGCATATTCTGGTCTGCCTTGTCCGACAGCGACAATTTGGCGAGCAACTCATCAATCCATCGATCAAGTGCGGCGCTGCGGGCAATGCCAAAGTAGCCCGCCTGAAAACGCAGTGTTTCGCGCACCGAGAAAAACGGATCAAAGACGATTTCCTGCGGAACGATTCCCAACGCACGCCTCGCGGCACGATAGTCTGAAACAACATCGTGGCACATCACGCTGAGCGTTCCAGCGGATGCTCGCGTCAACCCGGCGAGCGCGGAGATGAGTGTCGTCTTGCCGGCGCCGTTCGGACCCAGTAGCGCGAAGAATTCGCCTTCGGCAATGGTTAGCGAGACGCCCGCCAGCGCAACGAAATTACCATAGCGCTTTTCAACAGCGCGGACATCAATTGCTGCGGTCATGGCAATTCATAAGACAAACACGTACGACGTAAATGGCGGCGGTGAATGACGCCGCAATGATTAGGCGGCGGGGCCCGAATGCTGCGACGGGCAGTGGATCATATCGTCCACGCCGTAAAGTTGCGCAAGTGCCACAAGGTTTTGCGGCAGGTGAACGTATCGAAGTGCCTTCTCCAGCCGCGCCGCGGCTCGACGCCAATGCAACAGCAATGCCACCGCAGAAGAATCAATGTCGGTCACGTTTGCCAAATCAATTGAAAGGCAACTTGGCAGGTCGTTTTGCGCCACATATAGAGCGGTTTCTTCGAGAATTCGAGGCATGTTCTCAAAATTAAGTGCCCCTTCAATCTGGAGCACTTCCCCCACCACCGTACTGGAATTCGCTGCGTTCATGCCTTGCGACTACTTTTGCGCTGCATTTTTTGAATTGCGATCAGCAAGCGACTTGATCAGCCCGTCGATTCCACTTTTCTGAATTTCGGTATTGAAGGAGCTGCGATAGTTGGTCACCAAAGAAACACCGTCGATCAGCACGTCGTACACTTTCCAACTGTCGCCGGATCTTTCCATGCTGTAGTCTATCGGAATTGGCTGTCCGCCGGGCTGAACGATCTGGGTTTTCACTATCACCTCGGTATCAGTTGCAACCATTTTTGTCGGCTTTACATCGATGGTTTGATTTCGATATTGCGTCAGTGAAGTCGAATAGGTGCGCACCAGCAGCGTCCGAAACTCGTCGATCAGTGATTTCTTTTGCGCGTCGCTGGCATCCTTCCAGTTTCGACCGACCGCCAACTGTGTCATGCGCACGAAGTTAAATAGTGGCAGGATTTTTTCGTCAGCGAGCTTTTCAATTTTCTTCTGGTTACCCGCAGCAAGATCTTTATCTGCTTTTATGGCACCGAGGATTTCCGTCGTGTTCTTCTTTACCAGTGCATCGGGCGATTCCGTCGCAGACACAAATGCTGAATTCAAGCAAAGTGCAGCACCAGCGATTAGTATAATTTTTTTAAACATTTTGTGATCAATCAGTAGTTTATAAGGGGAACGACTGTTAATGTAACGCGCCACGCTTGTTTGTGGCTATTCAACGCCGTCGGACGGGCGCCGATTCGAACGTAGTAACAATCCCTACTTTTTAGGTGCAGCCGACTCTCCTTCGGCTGATTTACCAAACATGAATTGACCGATTAGCCGCTCCAACACGACGGCCGACTGTGTCAATGTTATTTTGTCTCCGCTGACGAGCTTCTTTTCGTCGCCGCCCGGCTCAAGCCCGATATAGACCTCTCCTAGCAGACCCGACGTCAAAATTGAGGCACTGGTGTCTTTTGGAAACGAATAGCGTTTGTCGAGCGTGAGCGTTACCACCGCCTGAAATCTGTCGTTGTCAAACTTGATGTCAGAAACCCGACCGACCAGCACCCCGGCACTTTTTACCGGTGCTTTCGCTTTCAGACCGCCAATGTTGCTGAATTTTGCTTCCACAGTATAGGTGCTGGAGGGTCGATCTTCGCCCAAGTTGCCGACGCGCAGGGAGAGCCAAAGTATTGCCCCCAGGCCCAGCAGCATGAAAATTCCAACCCAAAGGTCGATGGTCTTACGGTCCATGGTCAATTACCTCTCAGCATAAATCCGGTCAAAATCAAGTCCAGCAACAGCACGGCCAAAGCTGACGTAACTACCGTGCGTGTTGTGGCGCGGGCGACGCCCTCGGCGGTGGGGTCCGCATCGAAGCCTTCAAATGTTGCGATGATCGAGATGGCCAACCCGAAAACAACCGATTTCACGAAACCATTCAAAACGTCGTAGCGAAAGTCGACCGCGGCGTGCAAATTGCTCCAGAAAACGCCTGAATCTACGCCCACCAGCAGGATGGCGACCAGGTAACCGCCAAAAATACCCGTTGCCGAAAACAAGGCGGCCAGCAAGGGCATCGATATTGCGCCAGCCCAAAAACGCGGCGCGACCACCCTGGCCATGGGGTCGATTGCCATCATGTCCATCGCCTTCAATTGTTCAGTTACCTTCATCAAGCCTATTTCTGCAGTAATCGCGGAACCCGCGCGGCTGGCAAACAATAGACCGGTTACCACCGGTCCAAGCTCCCGCACCAGCGAAAGCGCAACCAGTACCCCCATCGTTTCCTCGGCACCGTAGTGTTGCAGCGTCTCAAACCCCTGCAAGCCCAGCACCATGCCGATAAACAAGCCCGACACCATAATGATGACGAGTGACATCACCCCGGCAAAATAAATTTCGCGAATGGTCAGCTGAAATCGGCGGAAACTCATTCCGGAATTGGCCAGTATCAATATGAAGAAACGCGCCATGGCGCCGCCGCGCCAGATCGTGCCGATGCCGCGGCTACCCAAACTTCGTATCGCGTTGATCACGTATTTGCCTTCAGTTGCGTGGCGGGAACCAGCGGCTTCAGGCCAAGCTGTTCGCTGTAGTCTCCCGCTGGATAATGAAACGGGACCGGTCCATCGAGCTCCGCGTGGACGAATTGCTTGACGAATGGTTCGTCGGAACCGCGTACTTCGTCGGGTGTGCCTTGCCCAACGATTCGGCCTTCCGATATGAAATAGAGGTAATCGACAATTTGCAATGATTCAACGATGTCGTGGGTGACAACAATGGAAGTTGCACCTAACGCGTCATTGAGTTTGCGGATAGTCTGACCGACGACCGCAAGCGAAATTGGGTCCAAGCCGGCGAACGGCTCGTCATACATGATTAACATGGGGTCAAGTGCCACGGCACGGGCCAGAGCGACCCTACGCGCCATGCCACCTGATAGCTCAGCAGGGAACAATTTTGCAGTGCCGCGCAAACCCACCGCGTTGAGTTTCATCAGGACTAAATCCCTGATCATGTCTTCGGGCAATGTCGTGTGTTCGCGCAACTGAAATGCGATGTTGTCGAAGACGCTCATATCGGTAAAAAGCGCGCCAAACTGAAACAACATGCCCATTTTCCGGCGCATTGCGTACATTCCCTCACGGTCAAGTGAAGCGATGTCCTGTCCGTCTACGCGCACCGCGCCCTTCGCAGGGCTCAGTTGGCCGCCGATCAACCGCAGGAGCGTTGTCTTACCGCAGCCCGACCCACCCATAATGCCGACGACCTTACCTTTGGGAACGTCCAGGCTGATGCCCTGCAGGATCACGCGTTTGCCGTACGAAAAATCGACATTATCGATCTGTACTACTGACTGGGATGAGGACGGAGACAAAATATTGTTGGTTGGTTATTGTTGGGGGAAAACGAGCCCTGTGGCTTTTGCTCGCGGTATTTTATCATTTACATTACCAGATTAAGGCGCGCATTTCGGTCTCATTCGGCGCTCAATTAGCAGAACGGCGGGGTTCGACATGGTTTAGGCTAGCTAGTTCGCAAATCAATTTTTCCCCGGCGACGGTCGCGTCCCTATAATCCTGCAATGATTTTACTTGCCTAACAGGCCGCAACAGATTCGATGACGTCAAAACCTTCACTATTGATTGTCGATGATGACCCGCTGATCGGAGAGAGCCTGTCGTTTGTGCTTTCGGAAGACTTTGACGTCCGCGTACGGGAAACACGGTCTGACGCGATGGCGCTATTGAAGAGCGGCGGTTTTCAGCCGCAACTTGCTCTCATTGATTTAGGGCTGCCGCCGCTGCCACATTTACCGACCGAGGGTTTCAAGTTGCTGGGCGACCTGCTGGCTTGGTCCCATCGCATCCGTGTACTTGTTTTGTCCGGACAGAATGAGGACTCCAACGCGAGACGCGCGCGCGCACTTGGTGCGGTTGAACTGGTGCCTAAACCTTGCGATCCCAATCACCTCAGAAAGCTGCTATTTGCCTCCCTCAAAGCCGATGACGACGACCCGGTCACTGCACCCGGCGATGTTGCGCACAGTCTGATCGGCGATAGCCCTGCAATGCGCAATGTGAGAAGCCAGATCGACCTTTACGCATCTTCAACCTTTCCCGCCCTTATTGAGGGCGAATCAGGCAGCGGTAAAGAGATGGTTGCCGCCGCATTGCACTATCTTAGTCCGCGTGCCGCCTTACCGTTTCTTGCCCTGAATTGCAGCGCGATATCAGCCAATCTGGTCGAACCGACATTGTTCGGATATGTGAAAGGCGCATTTACGGGTGCCGTCACAAACAAGGCCGGTTATTTCGAAGATGCCCGTGACGGCACGTTGTTTCTTGACGAGATCGGCGAGCTGCCCCTGGATTTGCAGCCCAAGTTGCTACGGGTTCTCGAAAACGGTGAATTCCAGCGCGTCGGTGACACCCAATCGAGACACTCGCAAGCACGTATCATCGCGGCGACCAATCGCGACCTGCGCGCCGAAGTAAAGGCCGGTCGCTTCCGTGCGGATCTCTATCACCGCTTGTCGGTTTTCTCGATTTTGGTGCCGCCGTTGCGCGAACTTGGTAACGACAAAATGAAATTGATGGAACATTTCCGCATGCTGTATGCCTCCAAACACCAAACGGAAACGTTTACGCTTGATAACAGTGCCCGCGATGCATGGCAGCAATACACATTTCCCGGAAACGTCCGGGAACTCAAGAATATTGTTATCCGCCTGACCGCAAAATACGCCGGTTATCCGGTAGGGCGAAACGAATTGGAGGCAGAGTTTGAACTGCCGGAAACGCCGCCAATTGTCGACGCAAACAGTGCAGCAGCTTTCGATCCAAAACGCGAAATTGAAGCGAATGCCGCATTTAATCTCGATCAGGTATTGGCGGTCGTTGAGTTGAAATATATCGATGCGGCAATCAGCTTGTCGCGAGGCAATATGTCGCAGGCTGCCAGAGTATTAGGCATCTCACGGTCAACTCTTTACAGCAGGTTGGAAGCCTTGCGGCCCGGTAATCACAACGCCACTCCGTAGCACGATGCTACACTTTTGTTGTTTTGCAATCTGAGCGGAATCCACAATTCATGACGATGTACCTGGAACATTTTGGGCTGCGCGAAGCGCCATTCAAGATCACGCCCCATACCGAGTTTTTTTTCGCCGGTGCAAACCGCGGTGAAACGCTGGAAGCGCTGCTCTACGCCATCACCAGCGGTGAAGGAATCGTAAAGGTGACCGGAGAGGTTGGCGCCGGCAAGACGATGCTGTGCCGCGTACTGATGGAGCGATTGCCGCCGACGGTCGAAACGATCTACTTTGCCGTACCGTCGCTTTCGCCCGATGAGTTACTGGCCACGGTCGCCAGTGACCTCGGGGTGGAAGCAGACGGCACAAACGTCACTAAACTGATCCGTGCGCTGCAATCACGATTGATTGAGATATATGCCAGTGGGAAGCGCGTCGTGGCCTTGATTGACGAAGCGCATGCCATGCCGGTGGAGACACTGGAGCAAATACGTTTATTGTCGAATCTGGAAACCAGCCATGAAAAGCTGATCCAGATCGTTTTGTTCGGCCAACCTGAGCTGGATCAGCATCTTTCAATGCCGAACATACGGCAGTTGAAGGACCGCATTACCCATAGTTTTCTACTGTTGCCTCTGCCCGCACGCGACATCAAGGACTACCTGAGTTTTCGTCTGCGCGCCGCCGGCTATCGCGGACCAGATTTGTTTAGCCCGGATGCGCTGAAAATCCTCGCCGAGGCATCGGAAGGCCTGACGCGCCGTATCAATATTTATGCCGACAAGACTCTGTTGGCTGCGTACGCCGCCGGCACCCATACTATTACCAGCGACCATGTGCGCGCCGCGATCGCAGATACGCAAATTGTTCTCGCTACACCGAAGTCCAATCGCAATTTGATCGCGTTTGCCATCGTGTTGACGTTGCTTGTCGGAGTGGCACTTGGGTTTCTCGTCGGGCAATCCGCCAAAAGCCCGGCACCTACCGCGACAGTTACGCCAATAGTCAAGGCTGCGCCAGTCGCGTTGACCAAGTCAGCAACGATTCAAGACACGGGCAGCGGAACGCCGCTCGAGCCAGCGGCGGCGCCTTCGACGAATGTGTCGCCAGCCCTTCAGCCGGAAGCGCCCAAAGCAGTACAGACCCCCAAGATTACGCCAGCCATAATTGACGCGGCGGCAACTAGTCCGGTCGGCCGTGTTCCGGACGCGAACGCTAAATTCAACGCGGATTGGCTTGGCAAACGCTTGCAGGCTGACGCCGAACGTCTTTCCACGGTGCAGAAAAACCGGTACACAATTCAATTGATGCTGGCTGACGAGCGTAAAGTGGCTGCGATCGAATCTTACCTAAGGGTTGCCGACGGTGAGCTAAAAAGTGATTCCCTTATGCTTCTCGCGACCGGCAGCGCAGCGGAACCTAGAGTAACTGTGATTTACGGCAGTTTTGCGGGTCAAGCCGACAGCGCGGCAGCGCTAAATGCATTGGGTTCGACAGTGGGTCGGTTTCGGCCCTATGTGCGCTCTTTCAGCGCCATCGCCAACGAGATAAGGGCGCCTTCACCATAGAATCGCGCCGATTCGACGACATTCGATAACTGACAATTGGATATGTGCAAGCGTAGCTGCTAAAGTAGAGTTGTAATTAAGTGGCCCAAGCCATTGCTTTTGTTGGCTAATCCACTTATAACTAGGGTTGTATTTGCACCCATTCGAAATATTCTGGCGCGCCTAACTTTGGCTGGACCTGTTTCACCACAATGCCGATCACAAAATATCCATTCGAGAGCTCAAGAAATTCTGCGTTGAGGCGCGCTTATGCGACAGGTAATGACGTAGGACTACGTCGAACCTTGAACGCATTGGTTTGCGGCTGTTTGCTTTCAGCAGTTGCCGGATGCGGAACACTTCCGGTCGCGCGCACCAGTGGCCATATTAAGAGCGAGGATGCAAAGTCCACTATTGCGACCGCTGACACATCCTCCGTGCCGCTACCAGTTCGCCTGGTTCCCCTGCCACCGCCGCCAATAGCACGCATAGAAGAAGTCAAATATTCGGTGACTGTCAACAATGTCCCTGTGCAGGAGCTTCTTTTTGCCATCAGCCGCGACACCAAGGTCAATATCGATATTCATCCGGACATCACCGGCAGAGTGACGCTCAACGCGATTGATCAGACGCTCAAGCAGATCCTGACTCGCATTTCCAAGCAGGTCGATGTGCGCTGGGAAATTGATGGCCCGAACATTGTTGTGAGGCCCGATTCGCCTTATTTGAAAATTTATAAGGTGGACTACGTCAATATGCAGCGAGATTCGACGAG